>JAUPMA010000139.1 GCA_030836935.1 Pseudomonadota bacterium
ACGTTACACCCTGTTCGGTGGCGTGGAATGGGATTCGGATGAACTGGTAACAAGGCTGAAGGCAATCAAATAAGCAGACTTGCCTTGCCCAAAAGTATCACCAATGCCGTAAGCCTGTGCCAGAAACACAAAAAGCAACAACAAAACCGATACTGCATCTTCCTTTTTTAGGGTGATGTTTTGTTACCCGGCATCGCGTTACTTCCTTAGCCACTAAACCAACCGTTTGCGCTTTTATTTGCTGTTATACCTTTTTATTTTGATGAAAAATTCAGGCTGATCCTGCGCAAGCCACGCTAAAGCCCATCAAATAATGGGCGCCTGACACCCAATTCCTCTACATTGACAGCCTATACTGATTCATCTATGGTATTACAGTATTGGCATCGATAAACAAGGCGTCAAACATGAACACTGTTACCGTGTCACCCAAATTCCAGATTGTCATCCCCAAGGAAATTCGTGACAGCCTGGGTATTGTATCGGGTCAGAAAATTGAAGTTATGACCTATCAGGGACGGATTGAACTTATACCCATTCAACCGATGAAAAAGATTCGCGGATTTCTCAAGGGAATTAATACAAACATCAGCCGGGGAAATGATCGGGTATGAATATTGTTGATTCTTCGGCCTGGCTTTCCTGGTTTGCTGATGATGAAAACGCCATTCATTTTGCTACAACTATTGAAAACACCAAATCACTTCTTGTTCCCAGCATTACCATCACTGAAGTTTTCAAACGCATACTGCAACAACGTGACGAAAACAGTGCATTAACTGCCATTGCCCATATGCGTCAGGGCAAGGTAATTCACCTTGACGAGCATCTTGCAATTGATGCCGCCTGTTACAGCGTTCAGCATAAATTACCACTTGCAGACAGCATTATTTACGCCACAGCCAAAAAACACCAAGCCACCATCTGGACCATGGATGCCGATTTTAAGAATCTGGAACTGGTAAAATATTTTCAAAGAAAATAGCCATGCATGGTGGCGGCATGGCTATTGCGTCAAGAATATTTGGCGGATCAGTCAAAGCCAACCCGGCGTGAGCTGTAATAATTTATCGACTCTGCGAAACCATATATTCAATTACTGCTTTCAAGTCATCATCCGAGCAGTTTGCACAAGTACCGCGCTTTGTCATGGCTGTGCCGGGTACGCCATTGATCGCAGACTGCAACAAGACATCCATGCCTTTTTCAATACGCGGCTTCCACGCCGCCTTGTCACCCGGTCTTGGTGCATTGGCTGCGCCGGTTGCATGACAGGCGCTGCACGTTCTTTTGTAAATCGATTCACCGGATACAGCCTGGTTTGCAGCAACAGCCTGGCGGGATTCCGGCATTATGGTTTCTTCCACAACTACCGGCTCATTTACTGCTGGTTTTAACTGCTCAACCGGTGCTGATTCCTGTTCACGGGCCGATTGCTGACCAGGCTCATTGCTGTCGCATGCATTCAGAAACAGAACAGCCAGACTCGCCAATACAATATGTAATTTCATGATTGTCTCCTGATGTTTCTTCCCGGCTCTGGCCAAAAAAACAATTTGAATTTTCCGGAAGATTGATTAATTGATTGATGAGCCAGTATTCAGCAACTGGAATAATCATGGCCAGCAAAAAAGGCGCCGTATTAACCGCGCCTTTTTTGCTTATCCATCAATCCTGTCTCTCCACAAGACCGGGAAAATAACCGGGATTATTTTCCGGCAATTTCTTCCAGTTTTTTCGCACGAATAATCTGGCCGTCCAGTGCCGCTTCTTTAGCGTTCTTGCCGTAAGCCACGGCCATCAGCGTGCTGTAGTAGGTAACCGGGATATTAAACTTGGTGCCGTATTTGGCATTGATCTGATCCTGGTACACTTCCACATTCATCTGGCAAACCGGGCAAGGCGTAACGATCATGTCGGCGCCGTGATCCAGTGCTGATTCGATAATACCTTTCACCAGCGCCTGGGATTTTTCCGGTTCAGAGAAAGCCAGTGCGCCGCCGCAGCAGGACACTTTCTTTTCGTAATCGGGAATGGATTCGCCACCCAGTGTCTCGACAAACTTGTCGAGGTATTTCGGGTTCTCGAATGACTCACCCTGAATGCCGAACGGACGGTTGGTCTGGCAGCCGACATAACCGGCAATCTTGATGCCTTCCAGCGGTTTCTTCACATGTTTGCCCATTTCTGCGTAACCGATGTCTTCGATCAGCACTTCAATCATGTGACGGATTTTGGTTTCATTCTTCAACTGCAAACCGGCTTCTTTCAACGCAGTATTGGTTTCCGCCATCATTTCCGGATCGTGATGCAAACGCTCGGCGGTTTCACGCGTCGCCAGCCAGCAGGCAGCGCAAGTCGCCACGATATCCTGCCCGCCATGATGTTTCTCGGACAGGGCAATATTGCGTGCCGACAACGCCAGACGCGGCAACTCGCCGCCACCGGAATAACCGATGGATGCCGAGCAGCAGTTCCAGTCCGGAATGGTGTTCAGTTTGATGTCGAGCACATCGCACATGCTCTGCACGGATTTCAGATAATTGGATGATGACGCGCCCTCTTGTGAAGAGCAGCCGGGATAAAACGAATATTCTTTAGCCATGGTTTACTCCTCAGGGGGCTTTGTACTTGGCAAGACGCGCGGCTTCCAGTTCCTGCGCTTTCTTGATCATCGCAGTGAAACCGGCTTTGTCTTTCACTCCGTGACCGCCGAGAATTTCCATCGGGTTCATGCGTTTGGTTTTCCACATGCCCAAACCGATGTCTTTCATTTTCAGCGCAGTTTTAATGCCTTCGGCAAAACCGTTCATGAAGTAGAGTGATAAACCGAGCGTTAATTCATTGGCACGGCCGGTTTTGGTGAGGTTATCCCAAAACATTTGCGAGAATTTCAGCGTCGGATTATTTTTCGGCGCCAGACCCAGACGTTTACCGTAATGCGCCAGACCATGCATGATGTGCGTAATCGGCAGTTCACGCGGGCAACGCGCAATGCAGTTGTAGCAGGAGGTACACATCCACATGGACGTGGAGGACAGCACTTCCTCGCGCTTGCCGGCGCGAATCATCATGAAAATTTCCTGCGGCGGATGTGCCCAGGCAGAACCAAGCGGGCAGGAGCCGGCGCATACGCCGCACTGCATGCACATCTTGACCCAGTCACCTTCCTCGACGCAGTGTTCCACTTCCTTGAGGAAGTTGTTGCGGTATCTTTCGATAGCTTGCGTATTCAGATTGCTCATCGTGCGCCTCCTAGAACTTGAACGGACTCATGCCGATCTCGACGATCTTGGCAACATAGTCGTTGATCAGCTGGGGAATCCGTTGGATATCGGTGATCGCCACTTCGTAGGTTTGCACGCGCTCATTTTCGAGGTTGAGGCTCTTCAGCGTGTCGCCGACCTTGCCCATGCGGTAGCTGGCCAGCTCGGAACCCTTGACGAAGTGACACTGGTAATCGTCGCCGTGCTTGCAACCCATCAGCATTACACCATCGTAGCCGCTAGTCAGCGCATCGGTGATCCAGATGGTGTTGACCGAGCCCAGGCAACGCACCGGGATGACGCGCACAAACGCGCTGTATTCGGTCCGGTTCATGCTGGCCATGTCCTGTGCCGGGTAGGCGTCGTTCTCGCAGGCGAGGA
>JAUPMA010000140.1 GCA_030836935.1 Pseudomonadota bacterium
CAGCTGGCCGTTTCCTGTGTTACCGCCGCCCTGAACCAGTTCCAGACATTTTTATTGCACGGCATTACCGGCAGCGGCAAAACCGAGGTTTATCTGGCGCTGACCGAAGCCGCCCTTGCACAGGGCAGGCAAGTGCTGATACTGGTGCCCGAAATCAGCCTGACGCCGCAGCTGACCCGTCGATTTCGGCGGCGACTGTCCGTACCCATCGCCGCCCTGCATTCCGGCATGAATGATCGCCAGCGCCAGTGCGCCTGGGGCATGGCCGCCAACGCTGAAGCCCGGGTCGTCATCGGCACCCGTTCGGCACTGTTTACGCCCATGCCGAATCTGGGCCTGATCATGATTGATGAAGAACACGACGGATCACTGAAACAACAGGAAGGCTTTCGCTACCACGCCCGCGATCTGGCGCTGGTACGCGCCAAACACGCCGCGATTCCTGTGCTGCTCGGCTCGGCCACGCCGTCGCTGGAAAGTCTGTACAACACCGAACGCGGCCAGTACCAGCTATTGCAACTGAAGCAACGCGCGGCGCTGGCCAAACCTCCAAAGGTGCAAGTACTGGATGTGCGCCGCCGCCCGTTACAGGACGGACTGTCCGACCTGCTGCTGCAACATATTCGCAGCCACCTCAACCAGCAGGGTCAGGTGCTGCTGTTTCTCAACCGCCGCGGTTATGCGCCGCTATTGATGTGCCACGAGTGTGGCTGGACCACCGACTGCCCGCGCTGCGATGCGCACATGACCCTTCACCAGCACAGCCGGCGGCTGCATTGCCATCATTGCGGCCACGAAACACCGGCGCCGGTTAACTGCCCTCAATGTGGTCACACTGAACTCTGGTTGCCCGGCGCCGGCACCGAGCGCATTGAAGAAGCGCTGGCGAAACATTTTCCGGACGCCACACTGGTGCGCATTGATCGCGACACCACCCGCCGCAAGGGATCACTCGACGACAAGCTCGAGCAGGCGCGCAGCGGGGCGGGGCACATCCTCATCGGCACCCAGATGCTGGCCAAGGGACATGATTTTCCCAATGTATCGCTGGTGGGCATACTCGATGCCGACCAGGGCTTATTCAGCACTGACTTTCGTGGCACTGAACATCTGGCGCAGCTCATTATTCAGGTTGCCGGCCGCGCCGGTCGCGCCGAACGCGCAGGCGAAGTCTTTATACAAACCCACCAGCCCGATCACCCGTTACTCACCACCCTGCTGCATCAGGGCAATACCGGCTTTGCCCGCGCGGCACTGGAAGAGCGCCGGGTGAGCGATCTGCCGCCTTTCAGCCACCTCGCCATTTTGCGTGCCGACGCCAACAGGGTGGATGATGTGAGCGATTTTTTACGCCAGGCCAAAACGCTGCTTAACAGCAACAAGCTCGAAATTTTCGGCCCCTTGCCGGCACCCATGGCGCGCCGCGCCGGACGTCAGCGCATGCAACTGGTGTTGCAGGCGAGTGAGCGCCGCGCATTACACACACAACTGCACAACTGGGTGCGCACACTGGCCGACATGAAAAGTGCGCGCAAGGTGCGCTGGTCACTGGATGTGGACCCGGTGGATTTGTACTAACAGCAGTAGCAAGGTTAAAGGTTCAAGTTGCAAGGAAAAGCTTTTTTGCATTCACCTTGCTACTTGTTACTTGCCACTTGCTACTTTTTGCTAGAATCCGCGCGCCCATCCAGATTTACATCAGGCTCTATTGTGAAAAACGAAATCCAGTCACTCCTTGCCCAGGCGCTTGCCACACTCCAGGCGAATCAAACCTTGCCAGCGGATGTCACCGCTGAAATTCAGGTGACCCGCACCAAGGACGCCAGCCACGGCGACTTCGCCTGCAACATTGCGATGATGCTGGCCAAACCGGCGGGCAAAAATCCGCGCGTGCTGGCGCAAAGCCTGATGGATGCCATGCCAGCCAGCCCGCATGTCAGCAAGGTGGAAATTGCCGGCCCCGGATTTATCAATTTTTATCTGAATGCCAACAGCGCGTTGTCGGTGATTGACACCATTAACCAGCAGGGCGAGCGCTTCGGTTTGTCCAATATGGGCGCCGGCAAGCGTGTGCAAGTGGAATTTGTTTCCGCCAATCCCACCGGCCCGTTGCATGTAGGCCATGGTCGTGGCGCGGCCTATGGCGCAACGGTTGCTGATCTACTGGCGGCGGTCGGTTTCAAGGTGCACCGCGAATATTATGTCAACGATGCCGGCCGGCAGATGGATATCCTGGCCACCAGCGTCTGGCTGCGTTATCTGGAATTGTGTGATGTTCAGTTCACGTTTCCGAGTAACGGTTATCGCGGCGAATACATTGTCGATATTTCACGCAGCCTGCTCACTTCGCATGGCCGCAAACTGGCGCGCAACGCTGACGAATTGATGAAGGATATTCCGGCCGATGAACCGGCCGGTGGCGACAAGGAAATACACATTGATGCGCTGATTGATCGCTGCAAAAAATTGCTCGGCGCCGATGATTATCTGGTGGTATTTGATCTGGGATTGAATCTGATTCTGGATGACATTCGTGACGATCTCGCCGGTTTTGGTGTCACCTATGATGAATGGTATTCCGAACGCAGTCTCGCCAAACGCGGCATGACGCAGCAGGCGATTGCACGTTTGCAAAAAGCCGGCTATCTCTACGAAAAAGACGGCGCGCAATGGTTCCGCTCCACCGATTTTGGCGATGAAAAAGATCGCGTCGTGGTGCGTGAAAATGGCCAGACCACGTATTTCGCTTCCGACATTGCCTATCACATGGACAAAATGGAACGCGGTTTTGATCGCGTCGTGGACATCTGGGGCGCCGACCATCACGGTTATATTCCGCGCGTAAAGGCCGCGCTCACGGCACTCGGTGATGACGCCAGCAAACTCGATGTTCTGCTGGTGCAGTTTGCCGTGCTCTATCGCAACGGCGCGAAAGTGCAAATGTCCACACGCTCCGGTTCCTTTGTAACACTGCGCGAATTGCGTGAAGAAGTGGGTAATGATGCGGCGCGTTTTTTCTATGTGATGCGCAAATGCGAACAGCACATGGATTTTGATCTTGATCTCGCTAAATCACAAAGCAACGACAACCCGATGTATTACATTCAATACGCGCATGCGCGTATTTGCAGCGTAATGCGCCAGCTTGGCGAAAAACAACTCAGCCATGATGCAGCCCAGGGCAGCGCCAATCTTGACAAATTAACCGAATCCCACGAAGCCGGACTCATCACCCGCCTGGGCAAATATCCGGAAATCGTGGAAAAAGCCGCGCTCGGTGAAGACCCGCATCTGTTATGTCACTATCTGCGCGATCTGGCCAACGATTTGCACACCTATTACAACGCGCACCAGTTCATTACTGACGATGCCGCATTGCGCAATGCGCGCCTGAATCTGATTCTGGCCACGCGTCAGGTTTTGAAAAACGGTTTGAAATTACTCGGCGTCAGCGCGCCGGAATCCATGTAGCAGAATTGGCAAGGCAGACACAATGGCTTCACGCGGCAAAGACATGAAAGGACGCAAGATGTCCACTAAATCCTCCGCTCCGCTTCCGGGTTATATCTGGCTGTTGTCCGGTCTGGCTATCGGTTTGTTTGTTTCATTTCTGGTTTATCTGGGCAAACAGCCTGCCGAAAAAACATCATTCCCGCAGGCTGTGATCAAGGAACTGGAGAAAAGCAAAACCGGAAAAAACGATGGCGGAAATGAAACTTCGGCTGAAGCACCGGCAAATGAAAAACCGGCACGCGAACCGCGTTTTGATTTTTATACCATTCTGCCGGAAAGCGAAACATTTGTTCCCGAACCCGGCGCACGCAAAACCGAAACAAGACCAATTGCCAGAACTTCCGGCAGTACCGCAACCGGCAGTACACAATATCTGTTGCAGGCTGGATCATTTCGCAATCATGCCGATGCCGACAATCTCAAAGCCAGCCTGGCCTTGCTTGGCGTTACTTCATCCATCCAGAGTGTTACGGTGAATAACGAATCATGGCACCGCGTGCGCATCGGCCCCTTTAATGATGACAAAAAATTACGTGACACGCTGGCCATACTCAAAAACAATAATATTCACGCCATGACCATGGAACTCAAATGAAATAGTGCTGGCAAAACTGCCCTGAAAAATGAAAACAGAACCGCAACATCAGCTGCTCGAACTCATCAATGAATTAACTGTTGCGCCATCTGGCTGCGACATTGAGCAACGCTGGCACAATACACTGCAAAAAATTTTTGATTCCGCACAAATTCACAATCAGGATGGTTACATCAGCAACTGCCAGCCCGGACAAAATTCAAGCGAATTGCATGTGCCTGCGTTTGGCGACTCGCAGCACCATCTGCTGATCAGTTGTGCGCCTGCAACCCTTGGCAGCCATGATGCGCCGTTTGTTGATTCGTTGCTCACGCTGGCACGCCGCCTGTGCACTGTGCAGGATGCAGCGGAACGCGGCGCATCCGAAGAACGCCGGCGCATTGCGCGTGATTTGCACGATGATGTTGCCGCGCGCATGCTGACGCTGATTCACCAACTGAAGGACCAGGACAGCATCAATCTGGCCCGCAGCCTGCTCAAGTCCTTGCGCAATGCCATTTACACACTTGATACCAAAACCAACACGCTCATAAAACATGCGCTTGCGGATATCCGCGCCGAATTACAGGAGCGCCTCAACGCCATCGGCATGCAGCTGTTCTGGTCACAGGCAGACAACCTCGTCAATCTGACCTTCACCCCGCGCCAGCACATCAACCTGCAACGCATGCTGCATGAAATCACCACCAACGTGATTCGTCACGCCAACGCACATTTCATCAGCATCAGTATTGATCTTGAAGACAATCAGTTGCATATTCTGGCCTGTGATGACGGCGCGGGTTTTGATATCAAGGGTTGCGTACCCGGCAAGGGCATCAACAACATTCATACACGGGTAAGTGAATTACACGGCCAGGTAGACTGGCGAATCAACAATGGCTGCTGCATCGACATACGCTTTCCAGTCAGCACTGGCCCCAATACGAGTGAAAAAAACTGACATGCAAACAGTACTGGTACTCGAAGATCACCCTGAAACCCGCGACTGGCTATGCCGCATCATCAACCAGGCATTTACCTCGGCAAACATTTCCCAGGCATCCAGCCAGGCGCAGGCCAGACAGCTGCTGGCCACCAAAAAATTTGACCTGGCGCTGATTGATCTCAACCTGCCTGACGGCAATGGCGTGGACATCATCCGCGAAATCAGCCGTCACTCGCCCTCCACCTACTGTGTTGTGGCCACCATTTTTGATGATGACGATTATCTGTTTCCGGCTCTGGAGGCCGGCGCTCAGGGTTATCTGCTGAAGGAGCAGACCGCCAACGAATTCATTCACAGCCTGCAGGGCATCATCCGCGGCGAACCACCAATTTCACCGGCGATTGCCCGCAAGATGATCCAGCATTTTCACACTACCCAGCAGCAATCCGACAAACAGGACTTGTCCGACCGCGAAAAGGAAATTCTCGGTGCGATTGCCAAAGGCCTTTCCCGCAACGAAGCCGCCGAAATTCTCGGTATCACCTCCAACACCGTGGCCAGCCACCTGAAAAGCATTTACGGCAAGCTGAATGTCAGCAACCGCGCCCAGGCCACACTGGAAGCCCTGAAGCTGGGGCTGGTAAGGCCCTGAAAAATAACAGGCGGCAGGGAATCCCTTTACTTACTACTTGTTGACGGCCCATACAATAAACAGCGCCTTGACCTGCGTTAAGTTTATCTTTACCGGCAAATCCTTATAATCGGGCCATGGCAAACCTTACCGATTCCTTTGGCCGCAGCATTGATTACGTTCGGGTATCCGTTACCGATCGCTGTGACCTGCGTTGCTGCTATTGCATGCCCAAGCAGTTCCACGACTTTCATGAACCGGAAGAGTGGCTGAACTTTGATGAAATCGAGCGGGTTCTGGCTGCATTTGCCCGCCTGGGCACGCAGAGAATCCGCCTGACCGGCGGCGAGCCGCTGGTACGCAAGGATTTGCCGCAACTCGCGCAACGCCTGTCGGCCCTGCCCGGTGTCGAAGACCTGTCACTGTCTACCAATGCCACCCACCTCGACAGGCATGCAACCGCCCTGCGCGCAGCCGGCATCTCCCGTCTCAATATCAGCCTCGACAGTCTCAACGCCGATACCTTCCGGCAAATCACCGGTGGCCGGCTGGAAAAAGTTCTGAACGGAATCATGGCCGCCAGGGAAGCCGGCTTCCGCCCCATCAAGATCAACATGGTGCCGATGAGAGGCGTGAATGATCACGAAGTGGAAGACATGGTGCATTTCTGCATCGAACACCAGCTCACGCTGCGTTTCATCGAAACCATGCCGGTGGGAGATGCCGGACGTTCCGCCACCGAAAGCTATATCGATTTATCGGAAATACGAAAAAAACTGGAACAGAAATTTGAACTGATACCCGGAGTCATGCCCGGCGGTGGCCCGGCGCGTTACCTGCAGGTTGCCGGAACAAAAATCAACATCGGGTTTATCACTCCCATCTCGCAGCATTTTTGCGCGACCTGCAATCGTGTGCGCCTGTCTGTTGATGGCACCCTGTTCACCTGTCTTGGCCAGGAACACCATGTAGCCCTGCGCCCGTTATTGCGGGCCGGCATCAGTGATCGGGAACTGGAACACACCATTGTTGCCGCCATTCGCATGAAACCGGAACGTCACGAATTCAACGAAAGTCCGGAAAAAGTTTTGCGCTTCATGTCATATACCGGCGGCTAAATGCCGCAGACGAAATTTTTCTGATAACAAATCAATAGGCGTAATGCGTTCCGGCCGTTACCCGGTAATCCTTGTCGCTGATGCCATAACCCACATCAACACGCAAACTCAATTTTACAAACGATGGGATTTTCCAGCGCAATCCCACACCTACGCCCGCCTTTAATCCACCATGAATCACATCGGCAACCTGTTCATAGGTGTTGCCCAGATCAACAAACCCGACATAACGCAAACGCGGATGATTTTCGAATGGTGCAAGATATTCCATGTTGACCTGCAACATGGCATTGCCGGTAAAACGGCCCGCCTCATATCCTCTCAAATCTTCGCCACCCAGACTGAATGCTTCATCACCCAGAATATCGTGTGTGGCATGTCCCAAAATGGTTTGCACATTCAGGTTATCCAGCGGCCGCGCCGGAAACCGGTAATAGCTGCGGTAATACAAAATGTGTTTCGCAAATTCCGAATCGCTGTGCAACACCCGGTGCGAAATATCGACATCATAGCCAAATTCCTTGCCAGCACGGTTATAACCATAATCATGCGTTTCAGAAAATCCGTAACCAAGTTCCAGCACCAGTGCATCAATCGTCTCATCGGTGAGCGCCAGATCCAGCATGTCATTTTCCCGCTCGCGAACGCTCCAGCCGGCGCTGGCAAACCAGCCATAATTATGTTTTGCAGAATTCAGCCAGCGATGCACGTTTACGCCCAGCACATGATCCTGGCGATTGACTTCCATGCCGGGAATCTCTTCATCAATA
>JAUPMA010000141.1 GCA_030836935.1 Pseudomonadota bacterium
ATAAATTTTATTCGTACCTGGATTTCAACAACCCGAACCGGCCCTTTGTGGTGGTGCAGGATCTGTACACACCCATGGAAACCGCGCACTTCGCCGATCTGTTCCTGCCTGCCGCACAATGGGGCGAAAAAACCGGCGTTTACACCTGCTCGGAACGCAAGGTTAACCTCGGTAAAAAAGCAATCAATCCGCCCGGCTTTGATCTGCGCCCCAGCTACGGTGCCTACAGCGACTTCGACATCATCAAGATGGTGGCCGACAAGCTCGCTGCCATGAACCCGGCACGCTATGGCGACATCAACGGCAACTCACTGGTCAGCGTCACCACTACCGAACAATGCTTCAGCGAGTGGAAAACCGTGTCCAGCGGCCGTCCCTGCGACATGAGCGGCATGACCTACGCCAATCTCGAGTCCAACAACGGCATCCCCTGGCCTTCCACCACCAGCAATGTGCTGGGCGGCAAGCGCCTGTACACCGACGGCAAGTTCAACACCAACTGGGATCGCGCCCAGTATGGCAAGACCTCCGCCGCCGAGTGGATCGACCCGGAAAACAAGTCCCGCGCCTATCTGTGGGCAGTGGATTATGTAGCGCCGCCGGAAGTACCGGATGCCAGCTATCCGTTCTGGCTCAACAGCGGCCGTGTGATCGAGCATTTCCACACCCGCACCAAAACCAAGCGCGTAGCGCAACTGCACGAAATGGTGCCGGAGAACTACATCGAAATTAATCCCGCCGATGCGACCACGCTGGGCCTGGTATCGGGCAACCTGGTGCGCGTAACCTCACGCCGCGGCACGGTTACGGTAAAGGCCAAAGTGACCGACACGGTGGCAAGAGGGGCGTGTTTCATGCCGATGCACTTCGGTGATATTGATCCGGTGGACCTGATACAGAATGGCGGACGGGCCGTGGCAACCAACCGGTTGACCATGAACTACGTCGATGCCATCAGCGGCCAGCCGATCTACAAACACTGCGCCATCAGCCTGGCCAAAGCCTGAGAGGAAAAACAACATGAATCTGAAAAACCTGCAATGTAACAAGCTTGTGGCCGTGATGCTCATGGCGCTGGCAATCTGCGCCGCACCCGGAGCCTGGGCCGGAAAAGGCCCGGGTGGTGGCACAACCACCTCCCAGGTATTCGATACCAGCTTTGCGGTGGAATACAGCGCCTCCTGCCTGTCGGGTGGCTGTCATGAAACCAGTGCCAAACTGGTGAGTGACTATTCCCAGTCACTCATGACGCATGCCATGGTCAAGTGCAACGCCTGCCATGGCACGCACACGGCCGCTGAAGTGGGCCAGCCCAAACCCAACCTCACCGGCTATTATTTCGGCATCGGAGCCACTGGCTATGTGGTGGGCAAGGACCGGTGCCTGACCTGTCATTCATCCGCCCTGACAGTGAAGGGGCACCCCAACAATCCGGGCGAATGCCTAAGCTGCCATGCACCGCATATTTTTGCCGCCAAAGGCAACTGACAACCGGACTGACCAGCAAAGCGCAAAGGCCGTGCAATGCACGGCCTTTGCCTGTCTGCCAGTCGGGCAACTGGCGCCGGTTTTAACCCGAATGAATCATTAATGACCAGGAACATGAACAGATTTCAGCGGAAACGGGTGTCATTTCCAGTTTTACGCCGCCGGATTGGTTCTATATATTCGTTCCGCATGCCATACTTGCCCGCAGATATTAAGCTTTCACATTAACTGAAATGGCAGAAGGGATTCCGGACCAACACTTAAATCGACCATACAGATGTCAAATATGTTCTCAAATAGCAATCACTCGCACAGAATCATCGACCTGACCATCATTACCCTGGTGCTGTTCATACTCGGATTAACTGCCGATGCAACCTGGACTTCCTACAACGAATACCGCGCCGCCGGCGAAATGGATCAGGTCAACAGCATGGCTGACCACCTGCTGGCAGCCAGCAACCTTGCCGCCGCCGAACGCGGCATCACTTCCAGCGCCCTGGGCGCAAACAGCACCATAGACCCCAAAACCCTGGCGAAAATGGCCGAAACCCGCAAATCGGGTGACATGCTCTGGTCCGGTGCCATGACAACGGCACGGCAACTGGCGCAAAGACTGCCCAACAATTCCGAATTTGTCGCCTCCATACAAATTGCCGAGCAGGACTATACCGCCCTGCAGCAGATACGCCAGCAGGTAGATGACTGCCTGGCACGCAAACCCTGCCAGACTACGTCCACCGCCTGGCTGAAGCAGATTACGCAATTCATCCTGGTTTCATCCCGCCTGCGCGAACAGGTATTTACCCCGCTGGACTCGCCGCGCCACGTGGCGCAATTCAACACCCTGCTCAAACGCTGGGTGTGGCTGGCCAGCGAACATACCGGACGCGAGCGCGGCACCCTGGCCTATTACATCAATGCCGGCAAGCCGTTGCCACCGCATATACTGGATGAAATGAAAGCCAACTGGGGCGTGGTGGAACGCAATATCCAGGACATCCAGTCCGTGGCCGAACTGAAAAACGCCGATCCGCGGATTGCACAGGCCGTGCAGGTCATGGAACAGAATTTCCGGGCGGATTACGCCAGGGTGCGCGAACAGATCTACCGGGAAGCCGTCACTGGTCGCTACTCCATAGACGGCTTGCAATGGTTTGATATTTCCACCGAAGCCATCGGCAAGATGCTGAAAGTGGCCTCGGCGGTCAGCGAGGTAACGGATGAATACGCCAAGCAAAACCTGCGCGACAGCTTTTTTCACATCATGCGCCACAGCCTGTTGCTGCTGGTGACGTTTGCCATGGCGGGCTGGAGCCTGACCAAGGTGCGCCAGACTGCGGCCCAGCTGTTCAAGCAGAAAGAACTGGCGGAAGTTACCCTGCACTCGATTGGCGATGCCGTAATCACTACCGATGCCAACGCCATGGTGGAATACATCAACCCGATTGCCGAAGATATTACCGGCTGGAAAAACAGCGAAGCGCGGGGCCGGCCGATTACTGAAGTCTGCCGTCTGGTCAATGGCCTCAGCGGCGAGACCGAGGACAACCCGGTAGAAAGATGCCTGCGCGACAAGCAGGTGGTAGGACTGGCCGGAAACGTGGTACTGAAATCACGCAATGGCTCCGATTACGTCATTGAGGACTCGGCCGCCCCCATCCGCGACCGGAGCGGCAATATCGTGGGCGCGGTAATGGTGTTCTACGACGTGACCCAGAACCGGAGCGATGGCACCCACCTGCTGTCCTACCACGCCACACACGATTCGCTGACCAACCTGGTCAACCGGCGCGAATTCGAGCGCCGACTGCACAGCCTGCTTGAACTGGCCAGAAAACAGGACTTGCGGCATGCCTTCTGCTATCTGGATCTGGATCAGTTCAAGGTCATCAATGATACCTGCGGCCATGTAGTGGGCGACAAGCTGCTGCGCCAGCTGGCCTACCTGCTGCAGGACGGTATGCGCGAGACGGACACCCTGGCCCGTCTTGGCGGCGATGAATTCGGCCTGCTGCTGGAAAACTGCCCGATGGATCGCGCCCTGCGCATTGCCGAAAAAATCCGCGAAATCATCAAGGAGTTCCGTTTCACCTGGGAAGGCCGGAGCTACGAACTGGGTGTCAGCATTGGCCTGGTACAGATTGACAAAAACAGCGTCAGCATCCACGAGTTGTTACGCGAGGCGGATGCAGCCTGCTATGTCGCCAAGGAAAAGGGCCGTAACCGGGTGCAGGAATACCGGCCGGATAATCTGGAGCTGGCCAAGCGCCACGGTGAAATGCAATGGGTATCGCGCATCAACGAGGCACTGGAACAGAACCGCTTCCGCCTGTATTGCCAGCCCATTTATTCCCTGACAGACATGCATGAATGCCACCTGGAAATCCTGATCCGGATGATTGACGAACAAGGTGAACTCATTACCCCGTTCGCCTTTATCCCCGCTGCCGAGCGCTATGGCCTGATGCCGGAAATCGACCGCTGGGTAGTGCGTGCCACCATGGATGCCCTGGCCATATTCCGCCGGGATCACGATGGCAAAAAAATGCTGTGCAACATCAACCTCTCCGGCGCTTCCCTGGGTGAAGAGGGATTTGCCGCCTACCTGATGGAACAGATCGAATACTCCCGCATGCCACCCGAATCCATCTGTTTCGAAATTACCGAAACGGCGGCCGTATCCAATTTTGAAATTGCCTCCGTCATGATGAAAAACCTGCGCAAACACGGTTGCCGCCTGGCACTGGATGATTTTGGCAGCGGGTTGTCATCCTTCGCCTACCTGAAGTCATTCCCGGTCGATTTCCTCAAGATCGACGGCAGTTTCGTCAAGCACATCGGGGGCGATCAGGTAGCTTATGCCATGGTGCAGTCAATCAACACAGTCGGCCATGTCATGGGCATCAAGACCATTGCAGAATATGTGGAAGACCAGGTGATCTACGACAAACTGATAGAGCTGAATGTCGATTATGCGCAGGGTTATCACATGGCAAAACCCATGCCGTTGCAGGAGTTTCTGGATAACTGCTATTAACACCATCTGACGTGGGTGGTACTTGCCCAGGACCAAAACGAACGCAGGGTGGGCACCGCCCACCGCTTGAGGTGTCGAAAACCTCGGCTCTGGTGGGCGGTGCCCACCCTGCTTCGGCAGGCAACAACCGATACCGTCCGTCACCGGGTTAATCAAATCCGGGAAATGCCACAAGCAGAATGGCGTTCATTCTGCTTTTATCTGCAAGCCGGTTTTTTATCCGGCTCACTCGAAACCGATATTCATTCCCACTGACCATTCGCGTCCGCGATTGGCTATGCCTTCGGTAAGCGAGCTGCCTTCCACCGCCGAAAAATATTCCTCATCCAGAAGATTCTTCACCTGAATAAACGTCTGCCATTTCTTGTTTGCCTGGTAGCGCAACTTGCTGTTGAGCAGCCAGTATTCATCCAGGGTCAGCGGTATGTCACCGGGAGTCAGCATTTCGCGGGAGTTGTGATAAACCGCCGCCAGATTCCAGTTCCATGAAGCCTGTTCAAAGTTCATGGTCAGTGCCGCCAGCGAGTCGGCTTCACGCAGGGCAGAATCCGGCAGTTTGGTAAAGTGGGTAAAGGCTCCGCCCAGCAACCACTGCTCCGTCAGCTGATGCTGGATTTCCAGTTCCCATCCCTGGGCTTCTTCATCGTCACCGTTGACAAAGGTTCGGGTAGTGCCGATCTGACCCCTGATAATCGGATCTTCATACCGGTTGCGGAACCAGCCAAGGCTGGAGTGCGTAGCCTGCCAGTCGCCCAGCCAGATCAAATCCCAGGTTTTGACAATTTCGTGCTCAAGACCGGAATTGCCCACCAGAACCGTATTGTTGATCAGTCGCGTTTCGATCATGGTCGGCGCACGGAAGGCCTCGCCATAAAGCAATTTGACAGTGTGCGTATCATCCAGCGCGTGGACTACACCCAGGCGCGGACTGGTATAGGAACCCGAGTCATCGTAATCATCATGACGCAAGCCCAGCGTCAGATGCGTCGCCTCATCCAGGTTATACAAATACTGGCCATAGACACCCAGAAAATACCGCGTGCCCAGTGTGCTGACCGGGGTGCCCCGGGAAAAATCACCGTAATAGGTAATGGGGGAAACGCCCGCCGCCAGTTCCCCCATGTCGTAATTATTGAGCAGCCGGGCAACGGTTTCGGTGTCGTGGTGCCACTCCAGACCAAACTGGATATCGGCCGCTGCGGATTGATGCCAGTCGTTATGCCATTTGAACTGGAATGATTTTGCCTGCAAGTCAGGCATGATCAATACCGGATCGGTACTCCCGGCCGGCAACCGCGACGGCGGCACGGGAACCCGCGCGGCAGCCTCCACCAGGGTTTCCAGATAGCCCATGAAAAAATGCGAATAGAAATCCGTGTTCCAGTTTATTTCCTGCTCCAGACTGATCTGGTTAACCTGTGACATGGCGGTATTGAAATCATTGAATACATTTCCCAGTGAATAAAAATCATCGCCTTCGCTTTGGTGGACCAGCGCACGCAACACGGTATCGTCATGACGCAAGGCCATATCAAAATGCAGGGACTGGCGCGGATCGGTGGTGTTGATGCGACCGGAACTGAAAGTATCTTTCACGTTGTAGGTTTGCCCGTTATCGGTGAAGGCTTCGGCAAACATGTCCAGTTGCCAGCTCTCCTGCGACTGCGACCACAGCACATGCCCCTTGCCCATGTCGTGACTGCCTGCTGCCAGACCTGCTTCATTCACGCCCTGGCGCGTAATCACATTGATCACACCGGTATAGGCACTGGATCCGTACAGCGCCGAACCCGGGCCGCGTATCACTTCCACTCGCTCAACCTGGCTGAGCGGCAACCAGCGCAGCTGTGCATCGGTGCCACCCGAACGCGGGTCGTTCATCACCCGGCCATCAATCAGCAACAGCACCTCCTTGGACTGACTGCCGTTGCGCCGGCCACGCGCGCTGTAGGAATACAGAAAGGGTGACTCGGAATTGCGCTGGGTCTGGTAGCCGGGCACAAGATTAAGCAGCTCAGGCAGCGCATCAAGGCCCATGCGGCTGATTTGCTCGTGGGTGAAGACAGTAACGGCGGAAGGAACGGTCCGGATAGATTCATCCGACAGGGTTGAACCGGTAATGGTTATATCCATCAACTGCTCAAGATTCATGCGCATCAGTTCAGTCAGATCATATTCATCCGCCCGGCTGCCCGGACAGACACAGATCAATAGCAAAACCATAAATCCGAATTGGCGCATAAATTACCCAGATTATTGTTATTTATATCAGCCGGCAAACAGCGCCTGGGGAAATTCCCTGACAAATCAGGCACACGAAATTCATGTATAGCGGATATTAGAACAAAATCCCCGGATTTTTATGGTATTTGCCGCCAGCCCCTGCCCGGCAGACGAATGTGCTAACGTGAGCCGGAACCAAAACCCGTAACAGGAACAGTTACGCCGCCAACGAGTCACTGAAAGAATGAAGCGGGAAATCTGGCACACTGTATATACCTACTAACCCAATGACCCGCGCGGGCCAACAAAATTTGCCCTGACCGAAATCATGAACAGAAGACGGCTATCCCTGCTATTCATTTTTACCGCCATCAGTGCGCTGTACTTTCTTGCAGTGCTGCGCTCGCAACCGGGCCTGTCAGACCAGCCGCTGGTACTGCACACCACCCCGCCGGAAATCATTATGTTTGGCACGCAAAGTTGCGGATATTGCCGGCAGGCCAGACAGTTTTTTGAGAAACATCATCTGCCTTATACCGAACGCGATATTGAAGCATCCGACGAACACAGAAAAAATTTTGACTTGCTGGGTGGCCGTGGCACGCCCCTGCTCATTATCAACAGGCAGCTGCTTCATGGTTTTGACGAACAGGCGGTGCGCAAGGCGCTGTAACAGGTTAGCGGCAACGTCCCACCGCATCGGCGCGGCAACGCGAAAAATCAATCCAGCTGGCGTCGCTTAATATGGCCTTGTCGAAAACCGCGCCATCGATTACGGCTTCGCGAAATGTCGACCGGGTTAAATCAGCTGAACCAAAATCGGCATCGGTCAAATTGGTCTTGTCGAATTCACAACGCAAAAATCGGCTCCCGCGCAATATGGCCGATTCAAATGACGACTCGGCAAAACTTGCCCGCTCCGCCTCGGCCCTTACAAAACTTGCATCATGCAAATAGGTACGCAGGAATCTTGCGCCATTAAGCACAGCCGCATCAAAGACGGCCTTTTCGGCATTGGCTTCATAGAATCTGGCATCAACAAGCCGTGCGCGGGTAAAGTTTGCCCTGACCAGGCTGGCACGACTGAAACTGACTCCATCCATTTTTGCATCCGTAAAATCAGCCTGTTCCGCAACGACAGAAACCAGCCGCGCATCTTTCAGCATGGCGCCATTGAATCTGGCACCACGGATACTGGCCGAACCCAGATCAGCATTGCCGAGTTTTGCCGACGAAAAATCCGCACCTTGCAGATTGGCGCGAGTCAGGATGGCACCATGCAAATCCATTGATGCGAAATTCTGGCCTGATTTGTCGCAACCGGACCAGTTAACACCGGGCGCCGGTGCATCACTGCATGCCGCACCGGCCGTTTGCTGAATTACCAGGCAAAATACTATCAATATTATTTTCATCGTACTGCGGTTTCCTGCCAGACAGAAATCCGGCATTTTCAAACAAGTCACCAACTTAATCTGATATCCCATAATAATCAGTCATGCAGAAAGTATACAATAACCCGATTCATTGAGCCCTACGGCAGATGCTCTGCATAAAATGATTTTCCGAAAAATACGCAAACAAACCCGAAACCGCACAGCCATCAACATGACATCCCGGAATCTGCATGCAGCCTACCAGTATTGCCAGAATATGGCGCGCATGCATTATGAAAACTTTCCTGTTGCATCATTGATCCTGCCGCACCAGCTGAGAAAACATGTAGCGGCCATTTATGTTTTTGCACGCATGGCAGATGATCTGGCCGACGAAGGACAGCAATCTGCCATGAATCGCCTGCAAGCCTTGCAGGACATGGATAACGCCGTAAAAAAATGTTTGGCGAACCCCGCTTCAGATGAACCTGTTTATCTGGCCCTGGCCGACACCATCCAGCGCTTTAACCTGCCGGTTGAATTATTCAGCGACCTGATCAGTGCCTTCAGCCAGGATATTACAAAAAAGCGTTATGCCACCTTTAACGATTTGCTGGATTATTGCCGGCGTTCTGCCAACCCGGTGGGAAGGCTGATGTTGCATTTATACAAACAGGCAGATGCTGATTCCTGCCATCTTTCGGATAATATATGCACTGCATTGCAGCTCATCAATTTTTTCCAGGATCTGCATCAGGACTATCACGAAATGGGGCGCATCTACATTCCGCTTCAGGACATGACAGCCTGTGGTGTGACAGAACAGCATTTTCAACAGGCAATCAGCGATCATTCAATGCAGCGTCTCATGCAGATTCAGTATCAGCGTGCAGCCGGTTTGTTGCAGCGTGGCGCAAGACTGGGTAAACAGCTGCATGGCAGATCCGGCCTTGAAACCCGGCTGATTATTGCAGGCGGTGAACGCATCCTGCACAAACTGGAAAAACAGGAAAATCCGTTCAGCCGGCCAAGACTGAATCTCAACGACAAACTCTGGATGCTGAAAACAGCACTGCTGCCATGACACCTGATGAATACTGCCAATTCACCGCATCGCGCAGCGGCTCCAGTTTTTATTACAGCTTCAGATTTCTGCCCGCCTTGCAACGACGCGCCATGACTGCACTGTATGCTTTTTGCCGTGAAGTCGATGACGTAGTGGATGAATGCAATGATGAAAACATAGCCCGTGCAAAACTGGACTGGTGGCGGGAAGAGATTGGCAGACTCTTTAACAACACACCGCAACACAAGGTTACACAGGCGCTTCTGCCCATGCTTGAACAATTCAATTTACCGGAAGAATATTTCCGCGAAATCATTGATGGCATGGAAATGGATCTCACCCGGCATGAATACCCGAACTTCAGGGATCTGAATCTGTACTGTTATCGGGTTGCCAGTGTTGTCGGCCTGTTATCAGCAGAAATTTTCGGTTTCAGCAATCGACTGACATTACGCTATGCACAGGACCTTGGCACCGCCTTCCAGTTAACCAACATCCTGCGTGACGTGCGCGAAGATGCAGCGCGTGGCCGTTATTATATTCCGCAGGATGAAATGCAACAGTTTGGCATTACCCGCCAGGATCTCAATCGCCCGGTTACATCAGACAAGGTGGTAGCCCTGTTGCAATTCCAGGCCAACCGCGCACGCGATTTTTACAACAAGGCCATGGCTGAATTGCCGGATGAAGATCGTTACAGGCAACGCAGCGGTTTGATCATGTCGCACATTTACCAGACTCTGCTCGATGAAATCGAGCAGGATGGTTTTCGCGTTCTGGAACACAAAATAAAATTGCCGCCATTGCGCAAACTCTGGCTGGCCTGGTCTGCTGCAAGAAACGAAAATCGCCTGCACAAAAAATATCTGCGATCACTCCGGTCGAATTCAGCATCATGAATTCAGTAACCATCATCGGCGCCGGCTGGGCTGGCCTGGCAGCGGCCGTTGAATTATCGCGCCACAATATTCCGGTTACTGTCTACGAATCCGCCAGACAGATTGGTGGCCGTGCGCGTGATGTTGAAATCAATAAGGTGACTCTGGATAACGGCCAGCATCTGATGATCGGCGGCTACAACCAGCTGCTTTCGCTGCTCGGCATTATTGGCGTCAGGGAGTCCGATGTATTTCATCGCACAGAACAGCACATCTGCCTGCTGGATGTACCATCCGGAAGAATTGTGTTTGATCTGGAACTGCCGCACTGGCCAGCCCCATTTAATCTGATTGGCGGATTGCTGAAATGCCCGTCACTCTGCACAAAAGATAAAGCCATAACTTTATGGCGATTCAATCAGATGCTGAATAATCCGCTGCTGGAGGATATTTCCGTAACTCAATGGTTGCAACGGGCAGAGTTGCCTCATGCCTATGTCGATTATTTATTAAAGCCATTGTGCCTGGCCGCACTC
>JAUPMA010000142.1 GCA_030836935.1 Pseudomonadota bacterium
ATGGTGATGAAACCAAAGCCCTGCAACCAGTCGGCAAATTCCACGCGGCCACTGCCGATTACCCGTACCGGCGAGCCGTAGGAAGCTTTAATCAGCACACCGTTCCATTTCAGGCCACCCTGGCTGCGACTGTCGCCAAACTCGGCATCAAAACCGCCGCGCACCGGCCAGGGCAATTTACCCTTGAGTGTGCCGAACGCTTCATCGTTACCCGCTGAGGCTGGAATATCGGCCATGAGTTCGCCCAGCGACATAAGCAATTTTTCGATGCGGTTGCGGCTGTTTTCGAGATCCTCTATGGCCAGCTGCTGCTGTTCTATATCCTGGTTCAGGTGTTCCAGCAGCGACTTGCGGCTTTCGCGGCTGGCAGCAAGCTGCTGTTTCTGGGCTTTTTGTTCGGCGGCCAGTTGTGCGAGCTGGCTGGCGGTTTTTTCTACATCGGCTTCCAGCGCCTGCTTTTGCACAATGCTGGTGTGATAGGCATCGATTTCGCGGTGCCGCGAACGGTTGAGATAATCGAAATACACCATGGCACGACCCATTTCTGCCGGCACTTTCTGGTTCAGCACCAGTTTCAGTTGCGGCTGCTGGCCCAGAGTGTAGGCCGCACGCAGTTGCCCGGCCAGCAAGCGC
This sequence comes from Pseudomonadota bacterium, assembly GCA_030836935.1. Lineage (GTDB taxonomy): Bacteria > Pseudomonadota > Gammaproteobacteria > SZUA-229 > SZUA-229 > JACPVK01. Next base: position 634 of record JAUPMA010000142.1, read on the forward strand.
CGCTGCTGTTCGAGGCGGGTGCGAATGACTGCCACTTCTTCGCGCAGGGTACCCAGCCGGTTATTGGCCGCCTGGTATTTTTGTTCAGTGCCGCGCAGGGCGATGGATACCTTGGCGATGCGTATTTCCAGTTTCTGCAAGTCCTGGCGCAAATCCTTGCGCTTGTCCCGGCTTTCGGTAAGCCCCGACAGCAGGTTGCCGATTTTTGCGCGCAGGTCATCGAGTTTCAGCTGGTAGTCGGTTGCCTTGTCCTCGGCGGCATAAGCCGCCGGGCCGACACAAATGCCGGACCAGAAAGAGACATATAAACACAAGATCAGGGCAAGGCGCATATCCGGCAATCTGTCCACAATTCCTGGCATTTTAGGGTTTTTTATCCGGCCACCGCAAAAATCGGAAATAACTGTGTATTACTCAGTGGCATTTTACTAATATTGGCGTTTTACAATACAGTACTGGCGGAAGGCTTGACCATGGCAATGACTGAACACGAAAATCAGCTGATGACCCGCGAAGAAGACATTGATCGTGCCTCGCGCTCTCTCAAAGCTATGTCTCATCCGCTGCGCCTGAAAATTCTTTGCACCCTGAAGGACAAGGAAGTAAGCGTACAGGACATAGTGGACAATGTGGGTACATCGCAAAGCAATATTTCCCAGCATCTGGCCATTCTGCGCGACAAGGGCATTCTGGCTTCGCGCAAGGATGCCAACCGTGTGTATTACCGCGTGGGCGATGCCCGTACCCTGGCGCTGATCAGCATGATGCAACAGGTGTTTTGCTCACAGCAGCGGGTAGACGAGTAACACACATTCATTAAAATAAAACCCGCGCCACATTCATCGGCGCGGGTTTTTTATTGCAGGTGACTTATGTCCGAATACATTACATTCGCTTCCAGCCATCCTTATCTGTTCATCGCCCTGTTCGTGGTGCTGGCGCTGATCATCAAAACCGAAATCGAGAGCCGTGTTTCCGGCGTTGCGCAAACCGGCCCCATGGAAGCCGTGCGGCTGATGGATGAAGACGGCATGCTGATCCTCGATGTGCGCGAAACCGCCGAATACAGCAACGGCCATTTGCGCCAGGCCCTGCATATTCCGCTACCGGCGCTGAAATCGCGCATGAATGAACTGGAAAAATACAGGGACAAAACCATACTGGCCTATTGCCGTTCCGGTCAGCGCTCCAACACCGCCTGCCGCCTGCTCAAAAAAGCCGGTTTTGAAAAAGTGCATAACCTTGCCGGCGGTGTGATTGCCTGGGGCAATGCCAATCTGCCCTTAACCAAAAAGTCATAAGGCCTGCTTACCATGATGCAGGTTGTTTGCCCGCACTGCGATGCGCTCAACCGGTTGCCGGAAAACAAACCGGCACAGGCGGCGAATTGCGGCAAGTGCAAGCAGCGGTTGTTTACCGGCGAACCGCTGAATGTCAGCCAGCCGCAATTCGAACGCCAGTTACAAAAAAGCGATGTGCCGCTGGTGGTGGATTTCTGGGCAGCCTGGTGCGGTCCCTGCAAAATGATGGCGCCGGTGTTCCATCAGGCTGCCGCCAGACTGGAACCGCAGGTGCGTTTGCTCAAGGTGGATACTGAAGCGGAACAGCTGCTGACTTCACGCTATGCGGTTCGCAGCATACCCACAATAATGATATTCTCCGCCGGACAAGAAAAAGCGCGTATCGCCGGGGCGCTGGATCTGAATCGCCTGCTGGCCTGGGTCAACCAGAATCTGCGCTAGCCGTTGCCGGCCACAACCTCACAGGACTCAATCATGACTGACCAACAAGCCCAGCAATCTGCCCAGCAGTTTGCAATCCAGAAAATCTACATCAAGGATGCCTCGCTCGAATCACCCAACGCGCCCGCCGTTTTCCAGGATGGCCAGTGGCAGCCGGAAGTGAATGTGCAGATCAACACCGAAGGCAAATCCATGGCCGACAACCTGCACGAAGTAACCCTCACCCTCACCATTACCGCCAAGCAGAAAGGCAAAACCGCGTTTCTGGTTGAAGTAAAGCAGGCCGGCCTGTTCCTGCTGTCGGGCTTTGCCAAGGAACAGCTTGGCGGCATGGTAGGCGCCTACTGCCCCGAAGTGTTATTCCCCTTCGCGCGCGAAGCGGTTTCCGACCTCGTCGGCAAGGCCGGCTTTCCGCAGTTGCTGCTGGCACCGGTCAATTTCAACGCCCTGTACATGCAGCACGCCCAGCAACAGGCGCAACAGGCTGGCGTCGCTCACTGATTTCCATGGCCGGACGCAATATCGCGGTACTGGGTGCCGGTTCCTGGGGAACAGCACTGGCCATACAGGCAGCACGCGCCGGACAGGACGTCTGCCTGTGGGGGCTGGAAACCGGCCAGATCGAGCAGATGCAACAGGAACGCTGCAACCGGTTTTACCTCCCGGACATCGCATTCCCCGCCAGCCTGCGACTGAGTTCCGACCTGGATGCCAGTGTGCAACCGGCAGACACATTACTGATTGCCGTACCCAGCCATGCCTTCCGCAGTTTTTTGCAGTCCGCCAAGTCACGCATTCATCCTGGGCAGCACATCGTCTGGGCCACCAAGGGCCTTGAAGACGGCAGCGCCAAGCTGATGCACCAGATTCTTGCCGAAGAACTGCCGCAATCCACCCAGACCGCCGTTATCTCCGGCCCCACCTTCGCCCGCGAAGTAGCGCAGAATTTACCCACCGCCATCACCGCCGCCGCCCGCACGACCGAACTGGCCTGGCAAACCGCCTCATTCCTGCATTTTGGCAATTTCCGTGTTTACACCAGCGATGACATCCCCGGCGTGGAACTTGGCGGCTCGCTGAAGAACGTGCTGGCGATTGCGGCCGGCATTGCCGATGGTCTGGGCTTTGGCGCCAACACCCGCGCCGCGCTAATCACTCGCGGCCTGGCGGAAATCATGCGCCTGGGCGATACCATGGGTGCGCAACGCGAAACCTTCATGGGCCTTGCCGGGCTGGGCGATCTGGTACTCACCTGCACCGACAACCAGTCGCGCAACCGCCGCATGGGGCTGAAACTGGCCAGCGGCCTGAGCGTGGATGCCGCCAGAAAAGAAATCGGCCAGGCCGTGGAAGGCATCAACACCGCCCGCGAAGCCTACACACTGGGCCGGAAACACCAGGTGGAACTGCCCATCATCGAACAGACTTACCGCGTGCTGTTTGAAAATCTCGCACCGAAAAATGCTGTGCATGCGCTGCTGGCGCGTGGACACAAGGCCGAATAACTTACGGCTTCAACGCCCCGCCAAAATCCATCTGCCGCCAGGCCTCATACACCATCACCGACACCGCATTCGACAGATTCATGCTGCGGCTGTGTGCCAGCATGGGAATGCGCACAATATTTTGCGGCGGCAGGCTGGCCAGATATTCCCCGGGCAGGCCGCATGATTCCGCACCAAAAATCAAAACATCACCCGCCCTGAATGACGCCTCACTGTGGGTGTGTTTGCCTTTGGTGGAGCAGGCATACACAGTGCCGTGATCGAAGGATTGCATACAGGTGGCAATATCCGGCCAGATTCTGACGCTGGCAAATTCGTGATAATCGAGACCGGCGCGACGCAGTTTTTTGTCTTCTAGTGCAAAGCCCATGGGTTCAATCAAATGCAACTGGCAACCGGTGTTGGCACACAGGCGAATGATGTTGCCGGTGTTGGGCGGAATTTCCGGGTTGTGCAAAACAATGTGCAATAAATGCTCTGGCATATGATCAAAAGTCTGTACTGATTTTGAGTACAACAAGAATAACGCA
>JAUPMA010000143.1 GCA_030836935.1 Pseudomonadota bacterium
CCTTCACTCTCGTTTTCCTGCTTGGGAAAATGTTGTACCCATTGATGTGTCCGTGTAAACCGGATCATTACAAAAACTGGCTGGTCAGGATGATGTGGTAAAATAGCGTTGATTTTACAGGGCTGATTATTAATTCAGGGCAGACTGGGGATATGGTAAAGCAGCGCACATTAAAGAATTTGGTTCAGGCGACTGGAGTCGGTCTGCATACCGGTGAAAAGGTATTATTGACCCTGCGCCCCGCGCCGACGAATCATGGCATTGTATTTCATCGGGTGGATCTGGATCCGGTGGCAGAGCTCAAGGCCGAAGCGCATGCAGTACATGACACACGTCTGTCCACCTGTCTGGAGGTGGATGGTGCCAGGGTGGCGACGATAGAGCATCTGATGTCGGCGTTTGCCGGCATGGGTATAGATAACGCCATCGTGGAAATGAACAGTTCCGAAGTGCCGATTATGGATGGTAGCGCGGGCACATTTATTTTTCTGATCCAGTCTGCCGGCATAGTCGAGCAGCAGGCAGCCAAAAAATTTATTCGCATCATTAAGACAGTAGAAGTGAATGATGGCGATAAATGGGTGCGCTTCGATCCCTTTAATGGGTACAAACTGAATTTCACGATCAGTTTTCCGCACCCGGTGTTTACCAATACCAGACAGCAGGTGACGGTGGATTTGGGCGAGCATTCCTATATTAAGGAGGTGAGCCGCTCCCGCACCTTCGGCTTTATGCACGAAGTCGAATATATGCGCTCGCAGGGTTTGGCACTGGGCGGTAATCTGGACAACGCCATCGTCATGGATGAATATCGTGTGCTAAACCCCGACGGGTTGCGCTCCGATGATGAATTCGTCAAACACAAGGTGCTGGATGCAATAGGCGATTTGTATTTGCTGGGGCACCCGTTGATTGGTGCATTTTCCGGTTATAAGTCGGGTCATGCCCTGAACAATGCCTTGTTGCGGGCATTGCTGGCCGATCAGCAGGCATGGGAGTTTGTTACCTTTGATAAAAATGAGGAAGCACCGGATTTCCTGCGCATGCAGATGCAGGCGGCTTGAGGCAGATTGTTGCGTGAGCTTGCCGGGTTTGTGCCACAGCGGGTATCGCAGGAATTTATAACATGTTGATATTGCGATTATTATTTGTACTGTCAGCACTGGCTATTGTTCTGTCAGGCGGGCTGTACCTGTTTACCAATAATCGCCGCTATCTTGATTATGCGTGGCAAATCGCCCGTTTTGTTTTATTTGCATTTCTGGTATTTGCCCTGTTGTTTATATTGGAGCGTTATGTTCTGATCGGCTGGCGAATTCTGGTTTGAGACGAGGCCGCACGATTACGGTCGCCTTTTATTATTTTGTGCCAGGCGCCTGATTGCGCTTTTCAGGGGTGATTCATTTAATGAATCGGCCAGATTATTTAAGTGTCGCTTCCCTTGAACGCTTACAGTAGCGGGTGGAGTTGCCTGTATATTGGGTGGAAGGGTAACTTGCACCCTGACTTGAATTCCAGTAACCTCGCAGCCAAGCAGCCGGAACTGTGCTGTTATTTCCGGCGTCATTTGGCGCAATTTGGCGGCTATGGCACCGTTATTTGCTGCCAAAATTAATATACCTTGCTCCATTTGCAGAACAAAACTTGAGCGCTGCAAAGAAAGTGGCACAACTTGCTCGTAATTTTGTTGCATTGCGCGGAGTTGCTGCAATTTGCCAGTAATTTGGCGAAGTTCCTGGCTGGATGCAAAAAAGGATTTTAGAAGTTGCGTCAAGGCGACAAGAATTAATCGAGGTAAGCAATAATGAATATTATTATAGTTTCCAATAATTTGGCAAAAACTCGCAACGTAACATTAAATGGCGTGCACCTGCTTGCGGCGGCCGCCATATTTTTTGTTTTGTTTGTGGTGGCGGTATTGGCGGCAGAATACGCAATTGTGCGTTTTCAGCCGGGAAAAATAAGCAACGAGATGCGCTCATGGCTGGCAAGCGCACAAAATCATGAGCAGCAAAAACAGCAGGCTTATCTGCGCGAAAGTCTGGATACCATGGCGATCAGTCTGGGGCAAATGCAGGCCCGCTTGTTACGCCTGGACTCGCTTGGTGCGCGCCTGGTCAAGGTTGCCGGCATGAAGCCGAATGAGATTGATTTCAGCAACATACCCGCGCAGGGCGGCGCTTACATATCTGCCGGACAGCAGGATGTTTCCCTGACCAGCATGAATCAGCAACTGGGAAAGTTGTCGGCACTGATGACCGACCGCGGGGATAAGCTGGCTGCGCTGGAAACACTGTTGCAGCAGGACAGGCTCAGAAAAAAAATGCTGAACACAATTCAGCCGGTAACCTCGGGTTGGTATTCCTCGAATTTTGGCTGGAGGCTTGACCCCTTTACCGGCAGGAGCGCGATGCACGAAGGTGTTGATTATGTTGTCCCCCAGGGTACGCCGGTGCATGCGGCCGCAAGCGGTATCGTGGTGTATGCAGCGATGCATCCGCAATTTGGCAATCTGGTAGAAATTGACCATGGCAACGACATATTGACACGCTATGCTCATGCCTCGAAATTGATGGTTGAAGTTGGGCAGGTGGTGAAACGCGGACAGTTAGTTTCACTGGTGGGCAGTACCGGGCGTTCGACCG
>JAUPMA010000144.1 GCA_030836935.1 Pseudomonadota bacterium
AATTGATCTGGGAGATGTCGAGGAAATTGTCGAAGCCGATCAGGAACAAACGGAACATTCCGGTTCAGGTGAACTGGGTATTCAAATGGATCCGGTTCTGTTCGAGATATACAAGGGTGAATCAGAATCACACCTTAAGCAGATACAGGATTTACTGTATTCACATTACACGGCCGGCAAACCACTTCTGGTTAGCCAGGAACTGATACGCGCATTGCATACCCTGTTTGGCAGTGCCCGCACAGCCGAAGTGGACGTCATTGCCGAACTTTGCGGCGATCTTGAAAAATATGTGCGCAAGCATCAGGAGCTTGGACTTAACGAAATTTCTGCTGAAGGTGTGCGCTTGATTGATGATGTGAGCCAGGCCGTCAGTCGCATGTTGCATGCACTGGCCGACCCTGCCAATCGCCCGCAATCAGATGTTGCATTGCTGAAACGTATTGCCGCACTTGCCGAAAAACTGGTGCCGCCAGTTGCGGTAAAAACGACTGCTCCGGCGCCAGTGGCAGCGGCCAAACCCAAAACGCAGGAATCACTGGTTTCATATACGGATGTGGATGATGAACTGGTCAGTATCTTTCTGGAAGAAGCCGAAGAACTGGTAGATGGTTGTGAAAACAGCTTGCAGCGCTGGAATAACAATAACAGTGATTCTGAAAGCGTAATGGATCTACAGCGCCAGTTGCACACCCTGAAAGGTGGTGCGCGCATGGCGGATCTTGCGCCAATTGGCAATCTTTCGCATTCACTCGAATCGTTGATTATCGCCGTGAACGAAGGTCAGCTGGCGTTTACCCGCGATATGTCGCATGTGCTGCACGAAGCCATGGATCGTCTTTCCGATATGCTGGCGCGAGTCAAGGCGCGCAAGCCAATTCCTACGGCTGAAAATCTTATAGCGCATATTGAAGGTTTGCGTCGTGGCGAATCGGTAACCCCGCCGAGCAAAACACCGGATGCAGATGAAGAAGAGGAATCAGAGCCTGTCAGTGATGAGCTGCTGGGCATACATCTGGTTGAAGATGAATCCTCATCCGGTGCGTCAGAACCGACCTACGAGCTGGAATTTACCGAAGAAGTCCTGGCAGCAGGCGACACACCAATTCTTGATATTTCCGAAGATGAATCCGAACTGTCCGATCTTGCTTTTGAAGAACAGGCAGCTGTTCCTGCGGATGAAGAACTGTTTATCGAAGAGCCGCTGCAACATGCAGAAATGCCGGTAGTTGAATCCGGGGTGGATACCGAGCGTTCGTCCTTTAAATTGGGACGTGAGGAAAAAACGGCAGCAGATGAACAGGAAGAATCCAAGGCTGGAGTTGCGCACGAGCAGGTTCGGGTTCGGGCAGATTTGCTGAATAACCTGGTAAACAATGCCGGCGAAGTGAGTGTGTATCACGCACGTATGGGCCAGCAGGTTGCCAAATTTAATTTCAACCTGTCAGAAATGGATCAAACCATTGCACGCTTGCGCGATCAATTGCGCAAGCTTTCAATTGAAACCGAAGCACAAATTCTTTCACGCTACGAAAAAGAAGCTGATCAGTACGATGAGCATTTCGATCCGCTTGAAATGGATCGTTTTTCGACCATGCAACAATTGTCACGCGGTTTGCAGGAATCGGTTGGCGACATGGAAAGTATTCGCGATATCCTGACTGAAGGCGTGCGCGACGCAGAAACATTGCTGTTGCAGGAATCGCGTGTCAGTACAGAATTGCAGGAAGGCCTGATGCGCACGCGCATGGTGCATCTTGGCGGTCTGGCTTCGCGCTTGCGCCGCATCATACGCCAGACGGCACGCGAGCTGGATAAGGATGTCGATATGGATTTTATTGGCGAATCGAACGAAGTTGACCGGACCGTACTTGATCGTATCGTTGCGCCACTGGAACACATGCTGCGCAATGCCGTGGCGCACGGTATTGAATTACCGGCAGTGCGGCGTGCTACCGGCAAACCTGAAACCGGCCATGTAACCATTAACGCTGATCGTCTTGGTGGCGAAGTTATTATCAAGGTGACGGATGATGGGCGTGGCATCGACGTGATTGCTGTGCGCAAACGCGCCATGGAACGTGGCCTGCTGGATCCGGCAAGCAAGTTAAGCGACAAGGATATTTTGCAATTCATCATGCAGCCTGGGTTCAGTACGGCCGAACAGGTGACCCAGATTGCCGGTCGTGGTGTGGGAATGGATGTGGTGGATCGGGAAATCAAGCAGCTGGGCGGCATGCTTGAAATCGAGACCATCCAGGGCAAGGGCACAACATTTACCATTCACTTGCCGCTAACGCTGGCTATTAATCATGCGCTGATGGTTAGCGTAAGTGACGAAATCTATGCCGTGCCGCTGAACAGCATTGAAGGCGTGGTGCGAATTTCCGGTCCGGAATTGCAATCGTTTTATGACAGCGGAGATGCCTATTACGAATTTGCCGGCACCCGCTATCAACTGAAACATCTGGGTAAGTTGCTGCTGGGCGAACAGCCGGATTATTCCCGCAACGGCCAGCTGTTTCCTGTGCTGCTGGCGCGCGTGGGTGATCAGCGTGTGGCATTGCATGTGGATGACTTGCTTGGACGCAGGGAAATAGTGGTGAAACCTGTAGGGCCGCAAATCAGCACCATTCGGGGTATTTCCGGCGCCACAATTCTGGGTGATGGCCGGGTGGTTCTGATTCTGGAAATGAGCAGTCTGTTGCTGAGTGATGTGGCTCTTCGCGTAATTGAAGGTCAGGCTGTGGAGCAGGAAGTTCCGCAGGAGATAACCGCGCCGGTAATCAAGGAACAGCATGTTCCGCTGGTTATGGTGGTTGACGATTCCATTACCATCCGCAAAGTAACCGAGCGAGTGCTTACGCGGCATGGCATGCGTGTGGTGACCGCAAAAGATGGCGTGGATGCAGTGGCGAAATTGCAGGAATATATGCCGGATGTCATGCTGCTGGATATTGAAATGCCCCGCATGGACGGCTACGAAGTGGCAACGCATGTACGCAATAATGAACGGCTGAAAAACCTGCCGATTATCATGATTACCTCGCGCACTGGTGATAAGCATCGCGACAAGGCCATGGAAATCGGCGTCAATAAATATCTTGGAAAACCCTATCAGGAAGATGAACTGATGGAAAACATTAACGAGCTACTCGGCTGAATAAATCATGAGTGATAATGGCGAACAGGTTAGATGTGTTTTGCTGAATATCAATGAGGACAAGTTGATGTTACCCAACTCGGCACTGGTGGAAGTGGTGCCGGTGCGCAATATCATCAATGTCGCGAACAAGCCGCGCTGGATGATTGGATATCTTGACTGGCGCGGTAACTCGGTGCCACTGGTTGCATTCGAGACCATAAATGGCGTGCGCATGCCCAGCCTGGCCAATCATGATGTGCGTGCTGCCGTTGTATATTCTGTTGGTCAGGACAAATCAATTCCGTTTATGTCATTTCTGGTGCAGGGCGCGCCACAAGTCATGAATGTGTTTGCCGCAGATATTGTTGCAGATACAGCCGTGCCTTCACATCCGGCTATTCAATGCAAGGCATTGGTAAAGGGCGAGCAAGTAAGTATTATTGCAATGGAAAAGCTTGAAGGCATGATCAAGAGCGTGATGACGCACTAACGGATCCGGAAAATAATTTTATCTGTTTTACCCCAAATCCCCGCGCAATATTTGTAAAGCCGTAATCGCCGCAATCGCTGCCGTTTCAGTGCGCAGAATTCTTGGCCCCATGCGTATTGCCTGAAATCCATTGGCTTGTGCCAATTCCACTTCCCGTGAATCAAGGCCGCCTTCCGGGCCAATCAGCAAACTGATATCTTTTTCGCTAATAGCCAATTGCGGCAGAGTTGAGTGTGCGTCAGGACTTAATGTCAGTTTCAGGCCGGTAGCGGGTAATTGCAATGCTTCCTGAAGCTTGATGGGTTCGATCAGTTCAGGAATTTTTGTTCGGCCGGATTGTTCGCAGGCGTTGATAATGATGCCTTGCCAGTGCTGCTGCTTTTTATCGCTGCGCTCACCCTTGATATTAACAACTGTGCGTTGGCAAAACACCGGAATGATTTTATTAACACCCAGTTCAACGGCTTTCTGAATGCAGATATCCATGCGCTCGCCTTTGGAAATTCCCTGTAGCAAGGTGATGTGGATATTGGATTCGGTGTCGCGATCAACAAACTGATCTATGTGGGCAATAACAGATTTGCCCTGTAGTTGCAGGTGGGCGAGGAATTCGCCGCCATCGCCATTAAACAGGATAATTTGCTCATTATCCTGCATACGCAAGACGCGCGTTAAATGGTGCGCTGCCGTTTTCTCCAGCTCAACCGGTTGCCCGGGAGTGAGTGCAACAGGTTGATAAATGCGCGGAATTCTCATGCGTAAATTACTGTTTGAGATTATTCCAGATACGCAATGTGGTTTCGGCCTGATTCAGGGTATAAAAATGCAAACCCGGCGCGCCTGCCGCCAGCAAACGATTGCAAAGATCGCTCACTACGTCTATGCCGTATTCCTTTATGGAATCCGTGTCATCACCAAAATCCATCAGCCGTTTGCGCAGCCACAAGGGGATTTCTGCACCGCAGGCATCCGAGAAGCGTGCAAGATTGGTGTAATTGGTAATCGGCATAATGCCCGGTGTGATCGCAATGTTAATGCCCATTTTTTCACAGCTGTCTACAAAACGCAGATAGGCATCCATGTTGTAAAAATATTGTGTAATGGCGGTGTTGGCGCCGGCTTCGATTTTACGTTTGAAGTTTTGCAGGTCATGTGTAGCGGAGCGTGCCTGCGGATGAAACTCCGGGTAGGCAGCAACTTCGATGTGAAAATAATCACCATGCTGTTCGCGGATAAAACTCACCAGCTCGTTGGCGTAATTGAAATCACCCTTGCCGACCGTGCCGGATGGCAAGTCACCACGCAGGGCAACAATGCGGCGGATATTTTGTGCCTTGTAGCTTTGCAGAATCTCGGCCAGTTGTTCGCGGGTGGAACCAATACAGGATAAATGTGGCGCCACGTTGACAGCGGATTGCTTGCTGATCTGGGTAACGGCCTCAAACGTGCGTTCGCGGGTTGAGCCGCCAGCGCCAAAAGTGACCGAGAAAAAGGCGGGATTCACGACTTCCTTGAGTTGTTTGCTGACTGCAAATAATTTCTCCATGCCCTGTTCGGTTTTGGGCGGAAAAAATTCACAACTGAACTGACGGGAAAATTTCTTTTGCGATTGCATGCGTGTCTCCGGATATTTTGACACAGCTAACGAAAATGCAGTAATAAAGCCATGACGCAAAGTCGCAAAGGACGCAAAGATGTATTTTGAGTTTACAGTCCGGCACTCTGTATTTGCCGGGATGTAAGCTTGTAATAACTCATTTATCTCATTGCGTCTTTGCGGCTCGGCGTCAAGATTATTAAATCAATAACGGTAGTGATCAGGCTTGTACGGGCCTTCAACCGGCACGTTGATATAGTCCGCCTGCTTCTTGCTGAGCTTGGTCAGATTGATGCCAATCTTCTTCAAGTGCAAGCGAGCGACTTTTTCATCCAGAACCTTGGGCAGGATATAAACTTTCTTGTCATATTTCTTGGCGTTGGTGAAGAATTCAATCTGTGCCATGACCTGATTGGTGAAGGAAGCAGACATCACGAAGCTCGGATGACCAGTGGCGCAACCCAGATTCACCAGACGGCCTTTGGCCAGCACGGTGATTTTTTTGCCATCCGGGAATATCACGTGATCAACCTGCGGCTTGATTTCATCCCACTTGTATTTGGAAAGTGAATCAATATCAATTTCGGAATCGAAGTGGCCGATGTTGCAAACAATGGCTTCGTCTTTCATCGCTTTCATGTGATCGTGATTGATAACATGCACGTTGCCGGTGGTGGTGACGAAAATATCACCCTGCTTGCAGACGTCATCCATGTTAACCACGCGATAGCCTTCCATCGCCGCCTGCAGTGCGCAAATCGGATCGATTTCAGTTACCCAGACGGTGGCACCCATGCCGCGGAATGCCTGTGCGCAACCTTTGCCCACATCACCGTAGCCCAATACAATGCAAATCTTGCCGGCAATCATCACGTCGGTTGCACGCTTGATGCCGTCAATCAATGATTCGCGGCA
>JAUPMA010000145.1 GCA_030836935.1 Pseudomonadota bacterium
CATTTTATTGCGGGCAGGCTGGCCAAATAAAACACATACACTTGTCGACTTGATGTGCGGTTCCGGCACCATTCTGATTGAGGCGGCGATGATGGCACTGAATATCGCACCGGGACTGGAGCGGGACTATTTCGGATTTCTCAAATGGAAAAAACATGAGGCGGCGATCTGGCAGCGTATACGTCAGGAAGCCCAGACCATCCGAAAAAATTCAGGGAAGGAAACAGATCTTTTTATTTCCGGATATGATCAGTCCGCCGAGGCCGTGGAAGCAGCGCATAAAAACATACATGCCGCTGGTCTTGATGGTTTTATAGCAATTGAGCAACGCGCTGTAAGCCAGTGCGCTGATCCGACTGCACCGCAACCGGGCCTGGTAGTGGTCAATCCGCCTTATGGTGAGCGGCTCGGTGATGTGCGGCAGCTCGCTTATCTGTACGCCGAACTGGGTGATTGCTGGAAGCAGCATTTTGCTGGCTGGACAGTGGCCCTGTTTACGGGAAATCACGATCTGGCCAAACAGGTTGGCTTGCGCGCACACAAAATCAATACGCTTTATAACGGCGCCATTGAGTGCGGTTTGTTTCATTACCGGATTAATGAAAAAACAGCTGAGGATGTAGTGTCGCCGGCGCAGGAAAAAGCCGATGAGGCCCGTACAGCTTTTGTTAACCGGCTGAAAAAAAATCACAAGCATTTTTCACGCTGGGCACAACGTAACGCCATTGAATGCTACCGCGTTTATGATGCCGATATTCCTGAATATGCCGTGGCAGTTGATGTCTATGGTGACTGGCTGCATGTGCAGGAATATGCACCACCCGCCACGGTAGATATTCGTATGGCACAAAAACGTATACGGCAGGTTATGCAGGCATTGCCTGAAGCGCTGGATGTGGATGCGTCGCATGTGATTTTCAAAACACGGCAACAGCAAAAAGGCAGCAGCCAGTACGAAAAGCAGGATGACGCCCAGCATGAACTGGTTGTGCAGGAAGGCGGGCTGAAATTTTATGTAAACCTGGAAGATTATCTGGATACCGGTTTGTTTCTGGATCATCGGTTAACCCGCGCCATGATTCGCGATATGGCGCAGGGCAGACGTGTGCTGAATCTGTTTGCCTATACGGGTACAGCTTCGGTGTATGCAGTGGCCGGTGGCGCAAAATCGGTTACCACCGTCGATATGTCCAGAACCTATCTGGACTGGGCAGAACGGAATTTTCGCCTGAATGACATGGGCGGTTCGGTGCATCCGTTTATTCAGGCTGATTGTCTGCAATGGTTGCACGAACAAAAACCGGGCGCGCGATATGATTTGATATTTCTCGATCCCCCAACTTTTTCCAACTCCAAGCGCATGGAGGATGTACTGGATATTCAGCGGGATCATGTGTCCCTCATTGAATCCTGCATGCGACTGCTGTCAGCCCAGGGCGTGCTGGTTTTCTCCAATAATTTCCGCCGGTTCAGGCTGGATGCCTCATTGGCGGATGCATTTGCAGTGGAGGAAATCAGTGCCAGAACCCTTCCGGAAGATTTCAGGCGTAATCCGAAAATACATCGTTGCTGGCTGATCAGGAAAAAATGATGGGGAAAATACGGGCTGATGAAGTTATCAGCCCGTATTCATTACTGCACAGCTTCGGAAGTTGCCGGAGCAGGTGAGAGCAGGGTATTGATCAGTTGGTCTTCGAGTTCAATGCGGGTGGCCAGATCTTCGCCCAGTCGGGAAAGATTTTGCGGCAGTTGCTGCTTGAGGTTGTCAGAATAGCTGTTGCCACCATCATACAGGTCATTGAAATCAACAGCCGTCTGGGTGGTTTTTTCAATGCGGGGCCAGATGATATTGGCAAGTTTTGATATATCAAGGCGTCGTTCTTCACCTTCCGAAATACGGCTGTAGAGCTCGAAGTGGCCGGTGGCAATATAGTCAATCAGAACCTGGCAGAATTCCTGCAAAATCTCCAGATCAATATCATCGTGGTGTTTCTTGCCGTTGCCTTCACAACCGGCCAGCTGGCAGTACAGTGACAGAACCTCGTTGCGTTCAGCAATCAGCTGCTTGATTTCCTTGCGTGTGCGCGAACGCCGGTCATTGGCTGGCTGTTTATCTATGGAATCATTCATGCTCGTTTACCCCGCATGTTATTGGATTTTTCAGGTCATTTTTTGGTGTGCAATTCCTGTTTGCGAGTGAACCAGTCTCAAGGCCACAAGTTGCACCATCCTGTGGCATAAATCAAGCCAAAGATGGACTCATTTCAGTATAAAATGGCGTGCCGGGTTATTGAATGGCTCATTCAGGTGAATGCGCTGTGAATAATTGGCCTGAATATTTCCCAAAATAAAAAAAGATTTATCGTAAATAAAAACGCCTCCGCGAAGGAGGCTTTTGCATTGGGTGTGCATGATATTTCCGTCAGGATTTCCATGCTCAGCAAATAAAAATACCTCCATGAAGGAGGTATTTGTTTGTATGGCGCGCATGGAAGGATTCGAACCTCCGACCGCCTGGTTCGTAGCCAGGTACTCTATCCAACTGAGCTACATGCGCGTGTTGTGGCTAATCGGTAAGGGCGTGGATTATGGGGAATCCACCTGTGTTCGTCAATGCGGGTTGCAGGATTTTTTCCTGCAACCCGTTGCCAGAGCCTGGTTAGAGTCGGCCATCAACCGCATCGGCCGGTAACACATATTTGGCATCGAAGATCACGGCATTGGGCTTGCACAATGCGCGGATACCGTCGGCCCCCATTGCAGCAAATTCACGATGGGCAACAGCCAGGATAATGGCATCGTAATACCCTTTTCCGGGTTCCATGATGGGTCTGATTCCGTATTCTTCGTACGCCTCTTCATGGTTGATCCACGGATCGTAGATATCAACATTGGCGTTGTATGGTTGTAGCTCGCTAAAAATATCAACGACCTTGGTATTGCGTAAATCGGGGCAATTTTCCTTGAATGTCAGGCCAAGAATCAAAATGTTGGCATTGACAACATGGATGCGATTCTTGGCCATCAGTTTGATGGTTTTTTGTACAATATGGCTTGCCATGTATTCATTGGTTTTGCGGCTGGCGGGTATCACAGTGGGTTCGAAGCCGGTTTCCTGTGCCTTGTGCACCAGATAATAAGGATCAACGCCGATGCAGTGGCCGCCAACCAGGCCAGGGCGAAAGGGCAGGAAATTCCATTTGGTGCCTGCTGCGAGCAGTACGTCCAGGGTGTCGATTTCCAGGCGGGAAAAAATCAGTGACAGCTCGTTTATCAGGGCAATGTTGACATCACGCTGCACGTTCTCGATGACCTTGGCAGCCTCTGCCACCTTGAGTGAGCTGGCCTTGTGCGTGCCCGCCTTGATGATGGTGAGATAGAGCCTGTCAACAAAATCGGCCACTTCCCTGGTGGAACCTGAAGTGATTTTAAGAATATTGGTGACATGGTGCTCCTTGTCACCGGGATTGATACGTTCCGGGCTGTAACCAGCATAAAAGTCCAGGTTGAATTTCAGGCTGGATACTTCTTCTATTGCCGGAACACAGACTTCTTCTGTAGCGCCGGGATAAACCGTGGATTCATAAATGACGATGTCATTTTTCTTGATAACCTTGCCCAGTGCGCGGCTGGCTGAAACCAGCGGCGACAAATCCGGCTTTTTGGTTTTATCAACCGGTGTGGGTACGGTGACAATATAAACATTGCAACTGGCAATATCGTCAAGACTTGAGGAGAAGCGGAGATGTCTGGTTGATTTCAGGTCGTCTTCTGTAACTTCGAGGGTGCTGTCCTTGCCGGACTGTAATTCCTTGACGCGTGCAAGGTTAATGTCATAGCCAACAGTCGGGAAGTGTTTGCCAAATTCAACCGCAAGCGGCAAGCCGACATAGCCAAGGC
>JAUPMA010000018.1 GCA_030836935.1 Pseudomonadota bacterium
ATAAAATCTTTACCTACACGACTCTCTTCCGATCTCGCTAACTGCAATCAACGCCAGCGATGCCGCCACCCCCAGCCTGAACACATCAAGCTTTTTGGGTTCCCATGCTCTGCGTGAGAACCTGGAGCGTAACTTCACATCCCTGCATGCTGGACACCGGCAATTCCAATTTGCACGTAGGGTGCGCCGTGCGCACCGTTAATTACATGGTGCGCATGGCGCACCCTACAAGAATCCGCGAACCGCAATCAACGCCAGCGATGCCGCCACACCCAGCCTGAACACATCCAGCTTTTTGCTCACGACATTCAGCACCGCTTCGCTGGCATAAAACAGCACGATCAGCTTGAATGCCGACTCACCCAAGGGTAATTCACTGGCGGAGAATTCTGGCAGATTGGGCACAACCAAGACAAGCAATACCACCAGAAAATCGAGTGGTGTGATCTGAAATGTCCGGCTTGACGAGAATCTGACCTTAACAGCAAAGGCCGCAGCAAGAATCACCATATATACATTTATAACTTCAGCATATTCTGAAACTGAAGCGATGCTGGTTTCCAGAAGGTAAACAGCCAGTGCGCACACCACATACACCACGGCTTTTTCAGCCATGGTTACCACCTGGCTAAACAGTGCGAACAGCACAAACAGTACCAGCAGCAACAGCGACAATACCGCTATATCCTGCTCGATGGTTTTCGGCACCAGAATTGAAAAAACAAGAAACAGTGGAATACCAATCTTCAAAAGCATGGTTGGCACTTTTTCCATCATGCCTGTGCTTGTCAGCCATTTGATTCCTCGGCGCAAGCGGGAATCGGTT
This sequence comes from Pseudomonadota bacterium, assembly GCA_030836935.1. Taxonomy (GTDB): domain Bacteria; phylum Pseudomonadota; class Gammaproteobacteria; order SZUA-229; family SZUA-229; genus JACPVK01. The sequence continues at coordinate 827 of JAUPMA010000018.1, forward strand.
TCCGCATTGCGATCAACCCGCCAATGGGTTTTCATGGCACGATGAAACAGAAACAGCGCGGTAAAACTCAGCAGAAAATAAACTGAAAAAATCAGCACATCCGATTCATAGCGCAACGCAAAAGCCAGTCCGACAAATACCGATTGCACCACATAAATAACCAGCACCGCTTCGTAGTGGTCAAAACCGATGGCCAGCAGTTTGTGGTGAATGTGATTTTTATCCGGTGAAAATGGCGAACGTTTTTCATACATACGTTGCGCCATTACCGCAAAAGTATCGAGTATCGGCAGGCCCAGCAACAACAGCGGCATAACCGGACTCATGGCCACATTCACCGATTGCGATAAAATCACCACCAGCACACCGGCGCTGAATCCCAGAAACTGGCTGCCGGTATCCCCCATGAAAATACGCGCCGGATAAGTGTTATGCCGCAGAAAACCCATAATGGCGCCAGCCACCGCCATGCATAACATCACCAGCTCAAACGAATTGGATTGAAAGCCGATAAACGCAATCATGCAAAATGACAAAAGCGTTGTGCCACCCGCCAGGCCATCCAGGCCATCGGAGAGATTGATGGCATTGGTAATACCAACCAGCGCAAATATGGTGAAGGGAATAGCAATGAAATCCGGCAATGGCGCGTCCAGAAATGGCATGTTGCGCACCACCACATCCGCGCCCAGCACAACAATCAGCACGGCAACAATCTGGCCGATGAATTTAATGCGGTAATGAAGATTGGAACGATCGTCCCAGATACCAAAGAAAAGCAGTACAGAAAAAGCCGACAATAGTGCGAGATGTTTCTGATCCAGCGGCAGCCAGAATAACACCGGCACCATCACGCCAATAATCATGGCAATGCCGCCAATGCGCGGTATTGCCTGTGCATGCACCTTGCGTGCATCCGGCATGTCAATGGCACCAATAAGCGGCGCCAGCCGCATCAGCGGCGGCACCAGCAACATACTGATAACCAGCGAGACTATAAAGGCAAACAGATACTGCATCAGGTCTTAATCAATCCGGCACATATTCAGCAACAATAGGACTAATTTTAGACGCAAAATCAGTTAACCTTTGATCAGCTTCTTCAAAACTATCATTTTGATCAACAAAGGTAATAAGTCGCATTAAGGCACCATCAGTACGACGATCAAAAATTGAGTCAATTAGTAAATACCATTTAACAAGGTATTCATTAGTAATCACCCTATGACGTTGTTGAAACCAGTAATAGACTAACTGTGACTGTTCCCCTTTTCGTATTATCAACCTGTTAACAAATAGCTTATTATCGTTAATTTTTACACCTTGTACTTCATATCGGTCAATGCTCGATATTTGCCACCCACCACCAGGGATACATCTTTTAGGCGAATGCGGAACCTTATTAGACCTCTGGACACTGTAATATCCCGAATAAAAATTAACTGAATCTTGATTTTGAGAATTTGAATAATCAGCCATTATGTAGTCATCAAGACCTAGTGTATCAATAATATCCTGCTCCATGATTCCTGCCTTTCCGCTCCATTCACCTAATTGCATAGGAAAGCTTGAATATTGCTGCCTCTCTGGGATAATGTCTTTTCGTTCCGGCATACCAATAATTGAGAGTGAAAATGTCATCAGTATTATGAAAACCACAATAAATGGTTTCGGAATAGAACGATATTGTTTCTGAGTAGATATTGATGTTGGCGGTGGAAATTCTATTCCGAATGCATCTGCTAGTTTTTTTCTATCTTTTCCGACATTTACAAGAATAAACATCTCAAGAAGAAGAATGGCTATACAACCCATGAATACAACCCATCCTTCGAAATCGTGCAGAATACCCTCAGCCATTTCTATACCCCAGTATTCTACAGAGAC
>JAUPMA010000146.1 GCA_030836935.1 Pseudomonadota bacterium
AGATTGGTGACTTGCGCCGTGCGATGACTGACCGGGCCTGCAATGCCAAGACAAAGCGCCTGAATGGATTGATTGCCGTGAAAGGATTGTGACTCGCGAATGAAGTCGGAAAACAGCCGATTAAAATCAGCATAATCGGCGCTGCTGTAACGCTGGCGATAAAGATTCCGCTGCGCCCTGCCGTCCGTCTCCAGCAGCTGCAACAGTGTTTTGGTACCGCCTATATCTCCCGCAACAATCAGCTTTTTCATGTGCCCGCGTTATCACAAACAGATGGGCGGATTTAGCCACTAAACTGGATATTTTTCAAATAGAGGAGGTTTAAATAGCCGGGCCAATACCTGGGATGCACAATGAATTTCAGCCGGCCTTGCGCCGGAAAGACAGGACAGGCGCCAGCACATGGCCACTGTTTTGTGCGGCGACCAGCTTATCCCAATAAATTATTTCAAGCCGGCCATCACCATGTTCCACCAGCGCACTGCAACTTTCCACCCAGTCGCCATCATTGCAGTAAAGCACATCGTTAATTTTACGGATTTCGGCCTTGTGGATATGACCACACACCACTCCGTCGACATTACTCATTTTGGCTTCTGCTGCCACGGCTTCCTCAAATCGGGTAATGAATGATGCAGCATTCTTTACCTTGTTTTTCAGATAGGCCGAAATTGACCAGTAGCTGTAGCCAAAATGCAGCCGCAAATGATTAAAGTAGCGGTTGATGCGCAATGCCAGCATGTAACTGCGATCACCCAGATGCGCCAGCCATTTTGCGCAGGCCATGACACCATCCAGTTCATCGCCATGCAGCACCAGCAATTTTTTGCCATCGGCTGTTTTATGCACAGCACGATCAACCACTTCAATTCCGCCAAACATCAGATCCGCGAACTGGCGGGCGAATTCATCATGATTGCCGGGAATAAAAATTACCCGCGTACCCTTGCGTGCCTTGCGCAATATTTTTTGCACCACGTCATTATGCGTCTGGTGCCAGTACCAGCCGCGTCTTAATGCCCAGCCATCGATAATGTCGCCGACAAGGTACAGATTATCTGACTCATTATGACGCAGGAAATCCAGCAGGAAATCCGCACGGCAGTCCCGGGTGCCAAGATGCGTATCGGATATCCAGATTGTGCGATAGTGTTTTGAATTCTGCATACAGCATCCGCAGCATTTGCAATCATGGAATTTATAGTTCTTTGCAGTTAATGAATCATGACAATCTGATGTCATTTATATGACAGCGAAAAATATCTGTGTAAATGACAGTGCGGTTAAGAATTCTGTTTTTACGTCATATTTGTTAAAAATATTTTTCTTATTCTTTGCAGTGAGCAGACGCACCATTTTATTGAGGCCGCCCGCATGCAATCAGACACTCCGTTCAAAATCACTCCTTCTGATAAATTCAAATGGATATCCAGCGTAGCCGAACACATGCTTGGACTTAAGGCACTGGATCGTTATTACCAGCAACGTGAACGCAATCTGAATACATCCAGTTTTTTGCGTTACAGCCTTGATACATTGAATGTCACGCCGCACATGGCCAGCGGCAGCCTGGACTCCATCCCGCAACAGGGTGCTGTTATTGTCGTTGCCAATCATCCATTTGGTGCCATAGAAGGCATGGCGCTTGCCGATTTGTTATTGCAACGTCGCCGTGATGTCAAAATTCTGGCCAATGAATTCCTGCAGCGCGTACCGGAACTCGCCGATCTGTTTATTGGTGTGGATGTGTTTGGCAACCGGCAGGGTGGCAACACAAATATTCACGGCATAAAAAAAGCCGTTTCGCATTTGAATAATCAGGGATTGCTGCTGGTATTTCCGGCTGGTGAAGTTTCGGCCTGGCATTTGCGTCAGCAGAATATAACCGACAGGGAATGGCATCGCATTATTGGCATGATGATGCGCAAAACCGGTGCCGCATGCATGCCTGTCTATATTGAAGGCCAGAACAGTATTCTGTTTCACGCCGCCGGTATTTTGCATCCGCGTCTGCGCACGCTATTGCTGGCCCGCGAACTGTTGAACAAGCGCAACAAATCTGTACGTCTGCATATCGGTGATTTGATTGGCAATGCGGAAATCAGGCCACTGGCAACCGATGAAGCCATTACCCAGTATCTGCGGCTTAATACTTATCTGCTCGCTCGTCGCGCTGACAATCCGGGAAAGGCGCAGGATCAGCAGGCAACGCACGCACAGCCTGTAATGCCGGCAATCGAAAACAGATTATTGCTGCAGGACATCAGTAAATTATCCGCAGCCTGCAACATGCTGACAACCGACCAGTTTGATGTGTATTGCGCCCCGGCCAGCGAATTGCCGCATGTCTTGCCGGAAATCGGCCGCTTGCGCGAACTGACATTTCGCAGTGTTGGCGAAGGCACGGGTACGGCCTGCGATCTGGATCAATACGATGACTACTACCAGCATCTGTTTATCTGGGATCGTGAACAGCAGGTTATTGTTGGCGCCTACCGCCTGGGACTGACTGACAGGATTCTTGCCGCAAAAGGCGTGAAGGGTTTGTACAGCCGCAGCCTGTTCAACTATCGCCGGCAATTTTTACTGTCGCTGGGCCATTCAATCGAAATGGGCCGGTCTTTTGTCAGGGCAGAATATCAGCGCAGCCTGAGCCCGCTGCTGCTGCTGTGGAAAGGCATTGCGGCTTTTGTTGCACGTCATCCGCATTACACAACCTTGTTTGGCCCGGTCAGTATCAGCAATGATTATTCCGCTGTCTCGCGCAGCCTGCTGACACAATTTTTGCAAATTCATTATTACGACAAGAATCGCGCACAGCAAATCAAACCGACTCGCCGGCAAAAACATCCACGAAATATTTTCTGGACCACCGGCATGTTGCGCCAGCTTGAAGATGAACAGCTGATTTCAAAACTGATCTATCGGCTGGAAGGCGATAAAGGCATACCGGTTCTGATTCGCCAGTATCTGAACCTGAATGGCCGGCTGGTGTGTTTTAATGTTGACAGGAATTTTAACGATGCACTGGATGGCATGATTGTGGTGAATCTGACAGAAGTGCCGGAACGCACACTGGGACGTTACATGGGCCGCGAACAGGCCGCATTGTATTTGCAAAACCATGCTGTGCGGCAGATTGCTGCCTGAAACAGGACGGGCTGTCAGGCCAGAATATCGGGAATCAGCCGGTTCTCAATCTGCGCGATCTGATCCTTGAGCTTGAGCTTGCGTTTTTTCATGCGCTGCAATTGCAACGGATCAAACTGGCCGGATGAATGCAACCGGTCAATAATGTCATCGAGATCACGATGCTCCAGCTGCAATTCCTCAAGCAGCCTTTGCAAAGCCTGTTTTTCGCTATCGAGCATGGCCAAGCCGTTTATTTTTTGTCTTGCCGAAGCTTACGCCGGTAACTGACAAGCATCAATATTATAAATTTTTCCTGTGGCATCATGTACCTGTTGATACATACGGGACAGACAGATGAAAATCCAGTTTCTCGGCGCCACGGAATACGTTACCGGCTCCTGCCACTTGCTGACGCTGGGCCGGTATAGTGTGCTTCTAGATTGCGGGCTGATACAGGGCGGTTTTGATGATGACGAAAAGAATCATCAGACCTTTGCCTTCGACCCGGCAACCATTGATGCCGTAATCCTCAGCCACGCCCATCTCGATCACAGTGGCCGCCTGCCGCTGCTGGTCAAGCAGGGATTTACCGGCCCGGTTTACACCCATCACGCCTCTGTCGAGTTATGCCAGGTAATGCTCGAGGATTCCGGCTATCTCAACGAACGCAGTGTCGAGTGGGAAAACAAAAAACGTGAACGCCGTGGCCAGCCATTACTTGAGCCGCTATACACGCAGGATGATGCAAAACAGGCGCTGAACAATTTCAACGGCATTGAATATGCCAAACCGCTACAGATATTTCCCGGCATCACGGTCACCCTGTTTGATGCAGGACACATTCTGGGTTCTGCCATTGTGCAGCTGGATCTGGCAGAGCACGGCGAACAGCGTACTGTGGTTTTCAGCGGTGATCTTGGCCACAGCGGCGCGCCGATTCTGAAAAATCCTGTGACCTTGCATCATGCCAATCTGGTGATGATGGAAAGCACCTACGGCAACCGCCTGCACCGCAGCTGGGATGAAACCTGGCAGGAACTGGGTGAAATTTTTCAGACGGCACGCAACGACAAGGGCAATATTCTGATTCCGGCGTTCACGGTTGGCCGCACCCAGGAAATTCTTTACATGTTCGGCCAGCATTTTGAAGAGTGGGGGCTGGCAGACTGGCAAATTTTTCTCGACAGCCCGATGGCCATTGAGACCAATCGCATTTACAGCAAATATTCACATATCTACAACCATCTGGCCCTGAGACGTTACAAAAATTGCGGCAACCCGTTTGATTTGCCCAACCTGCATTTAACCGAATCGACCGAAGCCTCCATGAACGTCAATAAAATTGCCTCCGGCGCGATTGTCATTGCCGGTAGCGGCATGTGTACCGGTGGCCGCATCAAGCACCACCTGAAACATAATTTGTGGCGCAAGCACAGCCACATTGTATTTGTCGGCTTTCAGGCGCGCGGCACACTCGGACGCGCACTGGTTGATGGCGCAAAACAGGTAACGCTCTGGGGCGAAACCATCAATGTCAACGCCACCGTCCACACTATCGGCGGTCTGTCTGCCCATGCTGACCAGGACGGCTTATGCAACTGGTATCAGCATTTTAATAACCGGCCACTGGTGAAGCTGGTACATGGCGAAGCGGATGCACAAAAAGTCTTGATCCAGAAACTGAAAAATGATTTCAATGCGCCGGTGAGTGCGGCAAGAGAAGGGGAAACGCTGGATTTGCTGAAGCTCTAATCAAAAAGATAAAACCTGGCGCAAATAATAGGGAGGCTGGACGCTTTACGCATTTATCCTGTCGATGCCCGACAATTCATTCAGCTATTTGCGCTCTTGCATGTTGCCCTTGTTAACGGAAAGTTTCTCAAGCTGGTTCATCCATTCATCGACTTGTGGCAATTTCTGCTGCTGGCCTGCTTGCGGATAGGCGGCGCGCAAACCCTCCAGTGCGCGCAAGCCATTAGGGACATGATTATTGGCCATGGCGAGATGCAATGCCTGTTCATAATGAGTGACAGCCTGTGGCCAGTCGTTTGTTCTGGCGCTGGCCTGGGCCCATTCCAGCCGCGTTGACATCAACCCGGGCGGATCCGCACGCTCACGATAACTGTTGAGCGCCGTTTCAAAAAACTGATTGCCCTGTGCTGAATCGTTATTCAGGAAGGCCTGCCAGGCATTGAAGCGTTGCAGTCGTGCGGCCAGCTCTGCATTGTTATGTTTGCTGTTCTGTTGCGCAAAAAGATTCAGCCACTGCGTAAAATCCTGATCCGTAATTTGAGCCAGGCGCACACGATTCACCAGCAACGCCATGGCGGTATCATCCGGTGTGTTGCTGCGCATCAGCAAATCATGCACTGTCAATATTTTTTCCGCATTGGCCGACTGGTTTGCCTCAAGATACAAGGTTGACAGCAACAAGTCACGGTAGATTGCCTGCGATTGCAGTTTGTGCTGCTGTATCAGTTGATCGGCTCTTGCCAGATTGCTGGCCGCCTCGTCCGGTTTTCCCCATGCCAGATTTGTTTGGACAAGATTCAGCAGCGCATGTGTTGCACCAAGATAATCATCAAAACGACCATAGAAATTTTTTGCATGCGTGAATTGTTCATTGGCCAGGGCAAAATTATATTGGTTATAACTTTCAATTCCGGCTTGCATGAAAAAGTCGCCCTGCTCGCGCAAATAAGGCAAAGGTCTGGATGCACTTCCGCTGACACAGCCTGTCAGCAGCGTGGCAACTGCAACGAGCGCCGCAAATTCGATGCAACGCATAAAATTACTCGCTGGATAATGGCTGGATGAGTGGTGCATGCTGCGGGTTCTTTTCAATGGCTGAAGAAATTGGCCAGATGCGTTGCGCGGCCTGGATGGTGACGCTGGTTTCATCGAGGGCGGCCTGTATTTTCTGCATGATTAACGGAACCTGGTTGACGTCATAGTCAACTTTTCCGGCCAGCGATCCCAGGCTCTGCGTGGCATCCTGCAAATTGGCACCCGCTGTTTGCAAATTCTTTTTCAGTTTTTCGTCATGAATAATCGTGTTCAGTGGCCCCTGCGCGCTGTTGATTTGCGTCGTGAGCTGTTCAATATTTTTTGATGCCTGCTGCAACGACAGCAAGGTATTGCTGATGCTTTCAGGGTGAACATTGTCGATGATGACATAAACATCATCAATGATGGTGTTGATTTTATCCAGCGCCAGCTTGGCCTCGGTGACAACATCTTCAACTGAATTGGATTGCTGCACCTTGAGAAACGCACCTTTCTCGATCAGTGGCTTGTCCGGACTGCCGGCGGTAATTTCAATATTGGATTTACCAAAGAGCGTAGCGCCCATGCCGCCGGTGACAATTTCTGAATCGGCACGCAGCAGTGAATGATAGCGTTCGAAAATTCGCAAACTGACTTTGATGTCATTATTGGGAGTGATCTCGAATCCGCTGACATAACCCACTTCAACACCGGAGACCTTGATGGCTGTTTCCTTGGCAAGTCCCTCGGCTGTTTTCAATACGCCATACACTTCAAAATGATCTTCGAACATGTTTTGCTGCCGCAACAGCGAAACCAGCAAGAGCAATAGGAGAATAGCAGCGCCCAGTACAAATGTTCCGACCAGCTTTTCCTGGAAGCTGTAACTGGTACGGTGGATGTAATGGGGCTTTTTGTTGGTGTCGTTATTCATGGCTTAATGGGCCGCGATGTCTTCAAGATATTGTAGAACATGACTGTTGCCAGATGTTTGCAATTCGTGGCGATCATTGAATTGCAGCAGGCAGCCGCTGCCAATATAAACAATCCGGCTGGCACTCTTCTGGACAAATTCTGCATCATCATCATGCAGCAGCAGGCTGGCGCGCGTCGTTGCCAGATAATCCCTGAGAAAGGCCAGCATTTTGCGTGAAGTGCGTTCGTCAAAATGACGCAGTGTGTTGTCAATGACAATCACCTGCGGGCTGGTCAGGACTACGCGCACCAGCATGGCCTGGCAATATGAAACCTCATCAATATAGGCGGGCAGTTTCGTTAAATTATTCATGTCGGCAAAACCGATTTTTTGCAGCATTGCCTGCATTTGCACCATCAGTTCTTCGCGCTTTCCGATCTGGTGATACAAGGCCGGCAATAAAATATTTTCCTGTACGCTGAGTACGGACAACAAGGCGCTGTGATGATTGAGGTAAGCCAGATTGATGCGCAGTTTTTGCCAGGCATTACGATCAGGATTAACTGTATTAAGTCCCATGAATTGCACCTGGCCGCTGGCTGGCGGCTCGATGGCGGCCAGTGTTTGCAGCCAGGCGGATACCAGCAAACTGTCCGGGCCAATAAATCCGTAAATGGCACCGGCGCGTATCTCGATATCGCTGGTTATGTCCGGCTGCAAGCCGTCATGTTGCGGCCGGATGTTGCGTGCGTTGATCAGGATGTTATTCATGTCAGAGCATCAGCACAGCCACAATGCCATCAATGACAAACAGCATGATCAGCATATTGATAATGGCGCGCTGGGTTTGTTGCGGCACTTCGGTGGGAGAAATGCCTACCTTCAATCCGTGATAGCAGGAAGTGGCGCCGATGGTAATACCAAACAGCATGTTCTTGATGACAAATACCAGCAATATCATCGGCTCGATATGATCCGGCAATTTCAGCAGCAATTTGAAATGTGTTGGTGACAGCATCAGGCCACTGAGCAAAATGCCGCTGATCAGGGTAAGAAAGGTAAAAAATACGGCGACGGCCAGTTGAGAAATGGTAACGCCAATAATGCGTGGTGCAATCAGGTAATCGTTGACGTCTATGCCCATTCTTTCCATGGACTGGATTTCCCGATGCAGTTTCATGTTGGCCAGATCGACGGTAATGGCCGAACCGGTACGGCCGATCAGGATGATCGCTGCAATCATGGGGCCGGCTTCCAGGCCAATAATGAATATCAGAATACTCAGCGTATCGGTGACACTTTCAAACAGGGCGATAATGCGAAAGGTAAAAATAAACCCGGTGACCAGCGACAGGAAAAGAATGGTTGGCATGGCATCAACGCCGCTGAAAATAATCTGTGTAATCAGCGGACGGTAACTCTGGCGACTGAAAAGCCGCCGGTGCCGGAACCAATCCGACAGGGTGAAAATTACAAAGCAGCTCAGATTGATCAGGTAATCAATTTTGTTAAGCAGGAACGATCCGGAACCGCCAAGCAATCTGTTTAACATGTGCCACTACTTTGCTGAATGACGCTCAGCAACCAGAAAAAAGCTCCCTGCCTGTGCCGGGAGCGCCCTTTATTTCTTGCAGGTTGAAAGAAACTTGGCCGATGGACTGTTGCAGGGGTTGGCAGAAAATTGCGTTTCGGTTTCAACTTTTGACCTGGTATTCACGGCAGCCGGTTTGGGTTCGGTCTCAACAGCTTGCGGAACCGTTGTAACAACTGGCGGCGGCGGTGCAACGGCAGGCATAACCGTGGCGGCGGCATTGCGGCTGGCCTCCTGGCGCGCCCGTTCAGCCGCCTCGTTTGCAATACGTTCCCTTTCGCGTGCCTTGGTCGCCGCAATTTCAGCATCCAGTGCGCGTTGGCGGACCAGCTCCATTTCCTGGGTGTATTTGCGCTCCTGCTCGGCAATGATTTCGCTGGCACGTTTTTCAGCCGCCCGCATGGCTTCCTGCTTTTGTGCTGCTGCCAGGGCCGCGTCGCGCTCGCGTTTCAGGGCTTCCGCAGCGGCCAGCGCTTCGTCCCGTTCGCGCTGCATGGTTTGATCGGCTGCCGGGATGGCCGATGACACAGGCGGCGGGCTGACGACAGCAGCCGGTACCGATGCAGGCGTGTCGTTGCGAAACATCATCCAGGCTGCCGCAAACATGAACAGGGAAGCCAGCACCATGCCACCGGCAAAACCGAGTATCAGCACATTGATGTTGCGTCTCGGCTCATCAGCAATGTGCACGATGGGATACGACTCTTTGCTGGCATCCGGCTTTTCCTCAAAAAATATTGATTCGGCAACGGCCTTTTGATTACTGCCGGGCGTAACGTGGGTATCGCCGGGTAATGGCTGGTCAGCCTCCGGCGAGCTGTTTTCTGCCGGATCAGCCTGAACGGCTTCAGATGGCCGGACAGGCGCCGGTTTTTTGCTGGCCGTTTTTTTGCTGCGCACCGATTTGCCGGGCAATTCATCTGCCGCGTTTTGCATCACAGCAACGGAGTCGCCGCTGGCCTGCCCGAAACCGGTCGCCGCATTTTGCACCTGTGCGGTGACCTGAACCGGTTCCGTAACCGTTTCTTCCCGGATGATGCGCGATACCGGTTTCTCGACAGCTTGCGCCGCCACCCGGGCAGGCTCTGCGCCGTGTCCGGCTGGTTCGGCTTCGCGTCGTGGTTCATTGTCCAGCGGTTTATTGAAAGTGGGCAAAATGCTGTTGCGATGCTGCTCGCGGACAACATCTTCAATCAGTGGCGCATCAATGATACGGTTCTGTTCGGCAAAGCCGTAAACCAGCGCGGTATCACACAGCAGGTTGATCAGGCGTGGCGTGCCGCCGCTGTAACGGTAAATCGCATGACAGGCCGCTTCGGTGAAGGTATTGATGTCGCCGCCGGCCACTTCCAGGCGATGCTGGATGTACTCGCAGGTTTCGTCACGATTCAGTGATTCGAGGTAGTAATCCACGGCAATGCGCTGCGCAAACTGCATGAGTTCAGGCTTGCGCAGGGTTTCGCGCAGTGCCGGCTGGCCGGCGAGTATGACTTGCAGCACCTGATCCTTGTCGGCATTGATATTGGACAGCATGCGCAGTTCCTCCAGCGTATCGGCTGTCATGTTCTGGGCTTCATCCACAATCAGCACGGTGCGGCGATTTTGCGCATATTGCTCGATAAGGTATCCGATCAGCTGCTGGTGCATCTGCGCCTTGTTCCGGTTTTCCGGATCCAGGCCAAAGGCCATCAGCACCCAGCTCAGCAATTCGCCGAAGGATTTGTGCGTGTTGGTAATCAGGCCCACCGTGGTGTCTTCGCCCAGTTCGGTGAGCAGACGGCGGATAAGAGTGGTTTTGCCGGCGCCGGTGTCGCCACAGATCACGCTGAAACCGGCCTGGTTCATCATGCCGTATTCGAGCAGGGTGAGCGCACGCAAATGCTTGGGGCTGAGATAGAGATAATCCGGATCAGGCAATAATGAAAACGGCCTTTCCGTAAGCCCGTAAAATTTTTCGTACATCTTTAATTTGCTCCTGGCAAACACCCGAGATGGTCAGCAACACCGGTTCCGAGTGAATACCGATGACAATTGTTCATTTAGTAGTTATGCGGAAATCGCCTGAATAATGGATTTTCATCGCCAAAAAGGCAAGCAGCAAGCCATGAACTGCGGCGTGAGTGCCGGCTCAATCGCGGCCAGCCAGCGGTTTGGCTGCTTGCCAGTTGCGCCAGTCAGTCTTGTTCTCGGCAATATGGAACAGGGCCGCCACTACATGACGGTCGTAACGCTGGCCGCTTTGCTGCAACAGGATATCCAGCACTTCCTTGATCGGCCGCCCCTCGCGGTAGGCGCGTGCACTGGCCATGGCAACAAAGGCATTGGCTACGGCCAGAATGCGCGACTCAACCAGTATGGCATCCGCCCGCAAGCCCTGCGGATAACCGCTGCCATCGAGACATTCATTTTTTTGCGCAATGATTTCGACTACCGGACCTTCAAACTCAAGCTGGCGAAGAATATCGACGGCGTAATCAATATGTTTTTTGAGCAGCTCATTTTCAGCATCGCTGAGTGCATCCATTTTGGTAAGCATTTCGCGCGGCAAAAACAGCTTGCCGATATTAGCCAGCAGGGCCGCCATATCCAGCGCCTCGCAGCGTGACCGGTCGAGATGGAGTTCGCTGGCAATACACATGGCTACTTCGCGGGTGCGCGCTGAATGATCGACGCAAAACGGATCATGCAAATCCACAGCCTTGACCAGTGTGCCGATAATGCCCTGTGCCAGACGATCACGTTTTTCTTCGGCCGCTTTCAGTTCGCTGAGGTCATGCAATACAAACAGGGTTGCATTCTGATAAGGACCCTGTGACAGCACCACGCTGGAAACATGATAAGTGCTGGTAGCCGGTTTTGAATTGCCCAGTGGCAAATTAACCACACAGCGCTCGCTGCCGCGATCATGATTGCATTGCAGATTCTGGAGTTTGCCGGCAATGTCCGGGCCGAGAACACTGGCAAGATTTTTTCCAGCCGCATCAGCTGGTGCAATGCTCAGAATTTTCGCCAGTGACAGATTGACAAAAATAAAATGATATTTTTCATCGAGCAGAAAAATAATCTCATGAATATTATCGCTTACCGCATTCAGCAGGGCCGTTTGTGCTTCAAGTGAAGCCGTAAGATGCTGCAGACGCACGCTGGTACCATGATGCCAGATGGCAATAAATGAAGCGCTGATCAAACCGGTTAGCAGCAACAGACTGGTAAGCAGAAAGCGTTGATGCTGATCAGATTCCGCCAGTGCTTCAGCGGCATCAATTTTTTGCACAATAAACCACGATGTGTTGCTGACGGCACGGGCAGTGGCCAGCACTTCATGGCCGCGATAATCGGTGCCATGAATGAACGCGCCGGTTTGTTGCAGGCTTGACGCTTCTGCCAGCTGCGCTCCGGCGGCCAGCTGGTAAAACAGGGCAAAGTCCTTTTGTAACGGACTGATGAACAGCAGATTATTTTCATGCCGGCGCAACAGCAGGGTTTCGTCACTGGCCGTATCGAGATGATTATTTTCCAGTTGGCGGAACAACCCCTGGCGCGGATCGAGCAGTACAATGACAGCACCAATTGCCTGCCGGGATTGCATGCGTTGCACATGAAACACCGGCATTACAAATCCGTAAACCGGATTGCCGGATTCACCGGCAAACAAATCAACAGGATTCATCACGCCGTTTTGCAGCACTTGGCTGACTGGCGCCCCCAGGGCAGCCATGTTTTGCGAAAAGCCTTTGCTGGCAACCAGTAATTTCCCGTCTGCGTCCGTTACGGCAATGCCATATTCACTGACCGGTTCGAGATTGACAGAACCGGCATGACGCAAATCAAATCCAAAACGTTCACCGGTGGCTGCCAGCAGATTGCGCACATGCGACAGTTGCGCCGCCAGAATCATGTCGTCCCTGTTTTGTGTGCTGCTGTATTGCGCAAGATAAAGTTGCAGGCTGGGATTTTCGGCAAATTCCCGCAACAGTTCGCGACGGGTATGCAATTCATTTTCAACAGCCGAACGCCGCAAATCCACCAGCATGCCAAGCCGTGATTGCCAGCCAGCCAGATCACGCTGGCGTTCCGTATCAACATATTCGAACACCAGCCAGATGCTGACGACAAAAAATACCAGCAGCAGTAGCAGGCCGGAACGGGCTGGAAACTGTTTAATCATTTTCATATTTCAGTACAAAGTTCAAAGGGGCGGTTTAAAGTTTGAAGGTCGAAATATAAAGGAGGTGTGTTTCCCTTAATCTTTGTGCTTTAAGCTTTAACCTAATTAGGTAAATACATCCACCAGTGTTGTTCATTTACCGAATAAATGGGCACATAGTGCACAACATAACGGTGCGAAACCACTTCCGGCACCTGATTGTCCAGAATCAGTGTATCGCCCTGATAGTCCACAGCCAGCACGGCATGGGCGATACGCAAATTGGTGTCCTGCAAAATCACAATTCGCATTTGCGATGTATCATAACCAAGCTGTTTCAGCGACAACAATTTGGTAATGGCGTAATCCTCACAGTCACCGTTGTTGTATAAAAACTGGCGCGGCGTCGCCCAGAAATCTTCCATGCCGTAATTTTCAATATCCAGAATGTAAGCCTGCCTGTTGGCGAATTCGTTAACGCGGCGCATCTGTTCAATAGCCGGCAGTTTGCGAAGACTGTTCAGAAAAACCTGCCAGCGCTGCACATGACAGCTGTCCAGCTTGCGGGTAAGGCACTGGCCTTCAGGAACATTGTCCCTGATGTGCCGCTCCAGTACCGACGGCCATTGCGGAAACATTTTCAGATCATTGCTCTGGGTCGCCTGGTAGCCGAACAAACCGGCACTGGCCGCACTGGAAAGCAGGCTGGCGCAAACCAGGCAAAGCAGTCGGCTGACAAGAAATCGCGGAAGACAAAAAAGCTGCATGAATAGCCATCGCACCATAGCGCATCCCGGCGCTCACATTAAGTTATGCTGCTGACCTTAGGTGCTGGCGGCAAAGCCGTCAAGCACCGCGTAACACGCTATTTCTTGAAAAATCACGGAGTTGAGGTCAATATGCGCACAATTTTTCAGCGAGGAAGCAAAATGAACAAGCGTATATTGGCAAGCGTCATGCTGGCCGCCTTGTCTCTGTCGGATGTCAGGGCAGAGGAAGCGGTTGATCCGCAGCAACTGTTTGAACAGGCCATGCAGTTACGGGAGGCCGGTGAAATTTTCAATTCAATTGAAGTCTTCGAACTCATCCTGAGCAAACAACCCGGTTTGCAGCGGGCTCGCCTGGAACTGGCCGTGGCCTATCACCAGGCACGGCGTTTTTATGATGCCCGCGAACAGTTGATGAAAGTATTCAACGACCCGGACACGCCGGAAAACGTCAAGCTCACCATTACAGCCTACCTGGCACAGCTTGGCAGCGATGAAAAGGCCATGGGTATCCGCACCTCATCATCGGTATTTGTATCCGCTGGCCTGTTTACCGATTCCAATGTCAATCTCGGACCAACAGTCGAAACCGTGGCGGCATCCAGCCGTGAAATCAGCGGTTCGGGTGCTGTTGCCATGGCAAGCTTCTCACATGTATCACGCGCTACCGGGCCATTCATCATCAATCAAAAACCCGTGGACATGTCCTGGCACAGCCAGGCAACGGTTTACGGCAAGGTGCATGCCGGCGAGGAAGCCGATTTCAACTTGCATGTGCTGGGACTGGCGACCGGCCCGGAACTGGTATCGGACAAGGACTGGCGCGGCGCCCTCAACATCAAGCTGGACAAGGTGTACTTTGGCGGCAACCCCTATTCATTCAACATCGGTCTGAATCCGTCGTTTTCCCTTATTTTCGGCGATACCGAAATCCTGCTGGAAAATCTCACCACCCTGCGCGAATACGACAGTGCAGCCAATGAAGGACTGGATGGCGTTTCCAAAATGTACGGCATGGGGGTGACGCAATTTTTCAATAACCAGACCATGGCCGCCGAAGGTGGCGTGCGTTACCACAACAATGGTGCCGGCACCCAGGCCCTGCATTCGACAGGAGTGGAGGTTTATGTGGGTGGCCAGATGCCAGTTTGGGCAAATGCCCGCGCCTATGTGCAACTGAGCAGCCGCGGATATGATTATGCGGCGGCAGATGCAGCCAACACCCTGCACCCGACCACAGCGCGTGATGAAACCGAAACCCGCACCACACTGGGAATCAGCCACGACTTCAGGACCGGCACACTGAAATCCTGGAGCCTGAACGGCCAGGTAGCGGTAACACAGAATGATTCCAACCTGGCTGAATTTGATTACGACCGGAATGTAATTGAAATTAACCTGCGTCGTTACTTTTACTGAACCGGTTAAGACTATGTCAGGAAAACCGACACAATTTGATGATTGTGTCGGTTTTATTTACAGGAAATACTGGCCATATAATATAAAATTATGACAAAATTATTTATAACTGGTTGATTACAAAAGTTTTATTTCTACTGTTCCTTCATATGAAGGATGTCAAATTACCCGTCAGATTTGTATAATGTCCCCCGTATTTCGTCACGGCTGTAACCATCACTGTTAATTCCCAAATGACACCATATGCCAAGTTACTGATTTTCGGCCATTGATCCAGCGGCTGGAATGAAACTTGATAACAAATTCCTTATATACAAATTCTGATGAGGTTCGTATGAAAAAATTGCTGCTGAGTCTTGCGTTTATCCTGTCGTCATCTGTAGCGACAGCGGATGATTCAATTTATGCCTGGGGTCCCTGGGCTGAAGGCATCAAGCCGGCTGCCGGCCCGGTCTATGTTGCACCCGCCCCCGTATCCGAGCCGCAGGTCGATACCCGCGAATCCATGGCCCTGCAACGCCGGTACAATGACATCCAGCCGCCTGCCCCCATTTCGGCAACCCCGGGCACAAATGTGCATGTCATTGGTTCATCCGTTCCAATCAATACAGCCCCGCCGTCCGTAGTTACGGAACCCCCGCTGCCTCCGGGCATTAACCTGTTGTAAAAAACACTAAATGGAAGCAAGAAAATGAAACTGAAAAACCTGGTTATCGCTGCTGCGGCAATTACCATTCTGTCTCAGGGCACCGCCTTGCAGGCGGCCACTGTCATCGGCACCTATTCCATGGAAGCCACAGCTACGCTGACTGGCGGACAGGGACTGGCCTATAACGGATCCAGCTGGTATTACGGATTTGGCAGCAGCTGGCAAACCAACACTGGCACGGCCTGGCAATCATCAACCGCACCATCCGATCTGAATGACATCAGTGCCGCCTCCTTCCTGGCAGACACTTCGTCCGCAGGCAGCCTGAATCTCGGTTTCGGATTTGATGGCACTCACGCTGTTAACGGATCGGGTTCTGATCTGGTGTTTTTCTTCCTCTGGGATCAAAGCGCCAACACAGCCAATGTATCCATTAACGGCGTAACCCGTGAATTGAGCTTTCACAACGTATACAACA
>JAUPMA010000147.1 GCA_030836935.1 Pseudomonadota bacterium
GAACCTTGCTACTTTAACCTTTATCCTTGCTACTTAACTCATGCCCTGGATTCAACTCTCCCTTAATCTTCCCCGCGCGCAAACAGTATTTGCCGAGCAGTTGTTGCTGGCGGCAGGTTCGTTGTCTGTTACTTTCAAAGATGCTGAAGACAATCCGGTGCTGGAACCGGCGCCCGGTGAAACACCGTTGTGGGATAACATCATTCTCACCGGTTTGTTTGAAGCCGGCATCAACACCAGTCTGTTGCGTGAACATGTAGAAAAAATATTTCCGCAAAATAATCTGCGCATCGAACCACTGGAAGATCGTGACTGGGTGCGCGCCTGGATGGATGATTACAAACCCATGCAATTCGGCAAGCGTTTGTGGGTGTGCCCCAAACATCTTGCGCCACCGCAACCCGATGCGGTGAATCTCATGCTTGATCCCGGCCTGGCATTTGGTACCGGCACACACGCCACCACAGCATTGTGTCTGCAGTGGCTGGACAGTTTTGATGTGTGTGACAAAACCCTGCTTGATTTTGGTTGCGGTTCCGGCGTGCTGGCGATAGCGGCACTCATGCTTGGTGCCGCGCATGCCGATGGTTGCGATATTGATCCGCAGGCACTGGTCGCCAGCCGCAATAATGCGCTGGATAATCATGTGGCAGAAAAACTGGATGTGATGTTACCCGGCGATTTGCCGGAAAAAAAATACGATGTCGTCATGGCCAATATTCTTGCCGGGCCACTGGTGCAACTGGCGCCAGAACTTGCCGGTTTTACGCGCAGCGGTGGTCATGTTGTTTTATCAGGTATTTTACAAACCCAGGCCGATGAAATCTGTCGCGCATACAAATCCTGGTTTGAACTGGATGCACCGGTTGTGCAGGATGACTGGGTGCGTATTTCAGGTGTAAAACGCGCATCATGAAAACCGAATGCCCGCATTGCCACACAGTATTTCGCGTCACTGAGCAAACGCTGCAACAATGTGCAGGGCAAGTGCGCTGCGGACATTGCCTGGCCATATTCACGGCTGAAATTCCGCAACAGATGTCATTCGACGATTTGCTCGCCGTGCGCGATGAAATTCCGCAAACGGACGCAGAAAATGCGGCAGCGGATACCCTGCAGGATATTCCCGATGAAATGAATGCTGAAGCTGAAATACCGGAACCGGTCATGGAATCCGGCACGGATGAAAATCCCGCAACAGAAAAACAGCATCATGTTCTGCCGGATGTCATTCCGCCATCGCTGCGCGCAGAATATCGCGCCGGAGAAAAATACACCGATTTTGTCAGTGGTTTGTTCTGGTCACTGGCGATATGGTTGATGATTATTATCGGGTTTGCGCAATACGCCTGGTACGACCGCCAGCGCTGGCTGCAATATCCGCAGACGCGAGCCTGGTATGAGCGGGCATGTGAACAACTGAAATGCGAATTACCCGAACCACGGGATCTGCTGAGCATTGATCTCATCCGCAAAAATATCTACACCCATCCCAACAACAAGCACGGTCTGATGGTGAGTGGCACAATGATCAACCAGGCCGAGTTTGCGCAAGCTTTTCCGTTGCTTGAATTGCGTTTTGAAAATATTCGCGGTGAAGCCATTGCCGCACGGCGTTTCAAACCGGCGGAGTATCTCGATCTGCCAGAAGACAGAATCAGCACCATGCAACCCGGCGAACCGGTGGCCTTCACCCTGGAAATTATTGATCCGGGCCAGGATGTGGTGAGTTACGAATTTACGTTTCTTTAACCCGGATATTTCACCCGGTCATTCAAGGAAAAATTATTTTTCTCTTGTTTGTGTCACATCTTTTCTTTTTGACGAAACATCCAGACCCGTTGCGGAACAACTTTGCGCGAAGAAGACAGGAATCGGGGATGGTGCCGGAGACAGGAATCGAACCTGCGACCCCATCATTACGAATGACGTGCTCTACCAACTGAGCTACTCCGGCGGCTGACGAAGTTTAAAGTTTAAAGCTTAAAGTTCAAGGGGGGCAGCTTTCCTTTGTCCTTTAAACTTTAACCTTTGTACTTCAATGAATGTCCAGTAACTCGCTCACCCGCTTCACAGCAATCACTTCCATGTCGGTCGGCATGTCCTGTTTTTTCGGCAGATTGTCGCGCGGGATGACGGCATGGGTGAAGCCGTGCTTGGCGGCTTCTTTTAACCGTTCCTGGCCGTTGGGTACGGGACGGATTTCACCGGCCAGGCCAATTTCGCCGAAGGCAATCATTTTTTGCGGCAGCGGCTTGCTGCGAAAACTCGACAGGCACGCCAGCAGCATGGCGACATCGGCGGCGGTTTCGGTAACGCGCACGCCGCCGACAATATTGATGAATACATCCTGATCGTACATGGCAATGCCGCCGTGACGATGCAGCACCGCCAGCAGCAGCGACAAGCGATTCTGGTCCAGCCCCAGCGTGACGCGGCGCGGATTGCTGGTGTGCGAATCATCCACCAGCGCCTGCACTTCAATCAGCAGCGGGCGATTGCCTTCGCGGGTGACGGTGATAATGCTGCCTGGCACCGGTTCGTCGTGACGCGACAAAAATATTGCAGATGGATTGGAAACCGTTTTCAGCCCGGTTTCAGTCATTGCAAACAGGCCCAGTTCATTCACCGCGCCAAAACGGTTTTTCACCGCGCGGATCATGCGATAGCGTTCACCGGCATCACCTTCAAAATACAGCACTGTGTCCACCATGTGTTCGAGTACGCGCGGGCCGGCGAGGGTGCCTTCCTTGGTAACGTGGCCGACGAGAAATAATGCCGTGCCGGTCTGTTTGGCAAAACGCACCAGCTGTGCCGCGGCTTCGCGCACCTGCGCCACCGCGCCGGGCGCGGATTGCAAAAGTTCTGTGTACACGGTTTGAATGGAATCAATCACCATGACTTTGGGTTTTTCCTGCTCGGCGAGAGCGAGGATGCGCTCGACGCAGGTTTCGGTGAGCAAGCGAAAGCTGTCATCACGCAAACCCAGACGGCGCACGCGCAAGGTCACCTGTTGCAGCGATTCTTCACCGGTGACATACAGCGCTTTCATCTGGCCGCCGAGTGTCGCCAGTGTTTGTGTCAGCAATGTGGATTTGCCAATGCCGGGATCGCCGCCAATCAGAATCACCGAACCATGCACCAGGCCACCGCCGAGCACGCGATCGAGTTCGCCAATTCCGGTGGCGTGACGCGGCGCTTCGGTGAGACTGATATCCGCCATGTTTTGAATACGCGATTGGCCCGCGTAGCCGGTAAAGCGCGCGCTGGTTTCTTTTGTGGACGCCACCGATTCAATCAGCGTGTTCCAGGCGCCGCAATCGCCGCATTGTCCGGCCCATTTGTTGTGGCTGGCGCCGCAGGCGGTGCAGCTGTAAGCGAGTTTGGGTTTGGCCATCAGGTCAGGATCAAAAGTTAATTAAAACCAAAAGTCTGGTAGGGGGATAAGCGTAGCGCATCCACCTGAGTAATTGGCGGATGCGCTACGCTTATTTGCCCTGCATTCATAGTTATCTTGATTTAATCAGCGTTTCTTTAGCAGCTTGTTGAAAAACTATCTGCGTTGCCGCTGCGGCGTTAAAAACCGACTCAAAATGCTCATTTACTCTGTGTAAACTCCGCTTTTTCGCCCGTTTTTGCCTTGCATCGGCGGCCTCGAAAACGTTTTTCAACAAGCTGTTGCCGTTGTTACCGTGTATCGATTGCCGCAAAAATGTTTTTCGACATGCTGTTAGACTAGAGGCGGTTTCTTAACGTCAACTTACGGAATACAAAATCCGGCTTGCAGTGCATCACAAAATTATGGCGGCGGTACAGTCATGCGTAACCTGATCAGGTGGTTCTTAAGCCGGACTTAAGCCGGGCGCGTCATAAAGGCAGCGCATTTACGGAACATTACCTTTCAACTATGCGATCTGAATATGCGTTTATTACTGGTAGAAGATGATGCCCTCTTGGGTGATGGCATACGCAATGGCCTGAAACAGCAGGATTTTGCGGTGGAATGGCTGCGCGACGGCGAATCGGCCGTGCAGGGTTTGCTGCACGAACATTATGATGCCGTGGTGCTGGATCTGGGCCTGCCAAAAAAACATGGCCTTGACGTGCTGCGCGAAATTCGCAGCAAGGGCAAAACACTGCCGGTGCTGATACTTACGGCGCAAGATGCCGTGGAAGACCGTGTGGCCGGACTCGACGCCGGTGCCGATGATTACCTGATCAAGCCATTTGATCTGGATGAACTCTATGCGCGCATTCGCGCCTTGCTGCGCCGCGCGGCCGGACGCGCTGAACCCAAAATTGTTTATGGTGAAATCGAAATTGATCCGGCGGCGCACCAGGTAACACTGGCGGGCAAGCCTGTCGAACTTTCGCGCCGTGAATATTCCGTGCTGCTGGAACTGATGCAAAACCGTGGCCGCGTCATGTCACGCTCCCGGCTTGAGGAAGGTTTATACGAATGGGGCGAACAGGTTGAAAGCAACACCGTGGAAGTGCATGTGCATCATTTGCGCAAAAAACTTGGCAGCAATCTGATCCGCACCATGCGTGGTGTTGGTTACATGATTGATAAATGAAGTACAAAAATTACAGTTTAAAGTGGCAAGGAAAAGAGCGTCGCTTCCTTTGTACTTTAACCTTTAACCTTTAAGCTCCGGATTATGTCACTTCGCAAATATCTTCTGGTTTCCATCATGCTCATTCTGTCCTGTGTTGGCGGGCTGGCCATCTGGAGCAGCTATCGCGCCAGTGTGCATGAAGTAAATGAATTGTTTGATGCGCAATTGTCGCGCTCCGCACGCTTGATGCTCGGACTGGCTGTGGCCGAAATTCGTGATGGTCATGTGGATGACATGCAGGCGATGATTCTGCAAAACAAACTGCGTCTCGATACCTTGCGCAAGGGCGATAAAGAAGACGCGCACGAAACCAGCGAGCTTGGACATTATTACGAACTGAAACTGGCCTTCCAGGTGTGGGACAAGCACGGCAATCTGGTCATGCATTCCGGGCTGGCAAAATTTGAACCGCTGACCCAGCATGAACATGGTTACAGCGATTCTGTAATCGAGGGTTCACCCTGGCGCGTGTTCAGTTTGTGGAGTTATGACAGGGAATATCTGGTAATGACTGCCGAGCGTTACGATGTGCGCATGGAACTGGTGGATAAAATCATTCAGCGTTTGTTGTTTCCGTTTTTGTTATTGCTGCCATTGCTGGCCTGGCTGTTGTGGTTGATTGTTGGTCGCGGCCTGCTGCCGATCAATCGTGTTGCGGATGATGTGAGAAATCGTGATCTGCATAATCTTGCCAGTATCAACGATGAGAATGTGCCATCAGAAATCAAGCCGCTGGTGCAGGCTATCAATCGCCTGTTTGAGCGCGTCAGCGAATCGTTTGAAAAAGAAAAACGGTTTACTTCCGATGCTGCGCATGAACTGCGCACGCCACTGGCTGCGCTGAAAACCCATGCGCAACTGGCGCGCAGCTCACGCAATGAACCGGATCGGCAACATGCCCTGATGCAGCTTGAGGCGGGTGTGGATCGTGCCAGCCACATTGTTGAGCAATTACTGACACTGGCGCGAATACATCCTGACAAGATGCGTGAAAAATGGCAGCAACTGGATTTGCATGCGCTTGCAGTAGATGTAGCCGCAGAGTTGGCGCCGCAGGCGGCGGCAAAAAATATTGACCTGGCTGTGGATGAAGCCGGTGAAATTGCTGTTAGCGGTCATGCCGTCATGTTGCGGGTATTGTTTCGCAATCTGCTCGACAATGCCATTCGATATTCACCGCAGGATGGCCAGGTAGTTGTGAGTTTTGATTGCGGTGCGCGTTGTGTCAGTATCAGTGACAGCGGCTCGGGCGTTGATGAGGCCGATCATGAAAAAGTATTTGAACGTTTTTATCGCGGCGAAGTTAGCGAATCCGGTTGTGGCATTGGCCTGTCTATCGTCAGGCAAATTGCGGATATGCACGGAGCGCAAATCAGGCTGTCACGCAGTGTATCGGGTGGTTTGAAAATTAGCGTGATCTTTTCCTGATTGCACGGAGAAGGCCGTAACGGATGCCGTACTTTTTGCGTTTACCCCCTGTTCAGGTGGCAAGCAAATAATTCAGACCCGTATTGATGATCCGTGTATAATCCGCGCCAGCCCCATATCTGGCGCTTCACTACCGCATTAATCTGTTGCACCCCGCCTTTGTTGATCACTGGCCGCAATTGAATGCTGTGGAGTGTGTGATTTTTCAGGTGCAGGGCAGGCGCAAAACACGGGCAATGGCTTTTTAATTGATGAAAGCCGGCTGGTTTTGCAACACGCAATGCGCAACGAGAATCGTGCAATCCGCTGCATGGCGTATTCATCACGCTGGTGAATACGTACGCTGTGTACAACTTTTGACATTAAAAACCAAACCGGACTGTAGAGCGGTCACAGTCCGTTTCAGGTTTAATTACTGGACAAACTCATGACTGATATTTCCAATTTGCCCTCGTTCAGCGAGCTTGGCCTGCCTTCTTTCATTCTGCAGGCACTGGCCGAAGTGGGTTACGAAAAACCTTCACCGATTCAGGCGGCCTGTATTCCGCCCATGCTCGAAGGCCGCGATATGCTGGGTCAGGCGCAAACCGGCACTGGCAAAACGGCGGCGTTTGCCTTGCCGTTATTGTCACGTCTGGATATGAACAGTTCGCTGACACAAGTGCTGGTGCTGGCGCCGACGCGCGAACTCGCCATTCAGGTGGCGGAAGCGTTTCAAAAATATGCACATCATCTGAAAGATTTTCATGTGCTGCCGGTGTACGGCGGCCAGGGTTACGACTCGCAATTACGTCAATTAAAACGCGGTGCGCAAATCATTGTCGGCACACCCGGTCGTGTTATGGATCACATGCGTCGCGGCACACTGAAGCTGGATAACCTGCGTGCACTGGTGCTGGATGAAGCCGATGAAATGTTACGCATGGGTTTTATTGATGACGTGGAATGGGTA
>JAUPMA010000148.1 GCA_030836935.1 Pseudomonadota bacterium
GCCTTCTTCCGGCAAGGCATAGGGATGATCGCCATAAATCGCTTTGTAAAACGCATCTTCCGCAATGGCTGCCGGTGATTGCTGTTTGGCTTTCACCGCAAACTGCAAACGTTTCAATTCGCGCTGCCAGGCATCCTGCGGAAAATCCGGTTTGTTGAGAATTTTTTCCAGTGTATCCAGCGCCGGTTGCAGATATTTTGCGTCACTCAAACTGCGCAATTGCAACCACGCCATGTCGCGTGAAATACCATTGCCAAACGCTGCACCCACGGCATCAAAATGTTCCGCCAGTTGTTGCGATGATTGGCCGCCAGCACCTTCGGCCAGCATGCCATTGGCCAGCATGGCCGTGCCTGGCTTGCCGTTATCGCGTGCGCTACCGGCATCAAATGTCAGCCGCAAATCCACCATCGGCAAATCACGCGCTTCTACAAAATAGACCGGTACACCGTTGCTGGTTTGCCAGTGTTGAATTTGCGGAATGGCGTATGCGGGTAACGCTAGCAAAAACAAAGCAAAAGATTTGGCACAGAGGCGCAGAGACACAGAGAAAATGGATGCTTTGTTTTTCGTCACTGTAGCTTTTCTCTGCGCCTCTGCGCCTCTGTGTCGCTGTTTATCGTTTTTTCTATTAGCGTACATGTGCGCCTCCTGCGTTATGACGCGGCAGTTGCGCCGGATCAATCGGCAACGGCTCCAGCTGCGCCACCGTTAAGCGTTCCGGTGTGAGATATTTTTTTGCCACCGCCTGCACCTGCTCGGCTGTCACCGCCTGAATATTTTTCAGATACCCGGCTTTTTTCTGCCAGCCCAGCCCCACTGTTTCCAGTGTGCCCAGTGCCATAGCCTGATAAAACACTGAATCCTGTTCGTACACATTGCTCGCCATCACCTGCGCTTTTACGCGCTCCATTTCGCTCTGGCTGGGCGGCTGCTTCTGGATTTTTGCAATTTGTTCGCGCAGCGCGGTTTCCAGTTGTGCAATGGTGGTTTCACCTGTGGGCGATGCATCGAGCATGAACAAACTTTCCTGCCGCGCCGACAGGCTGTAACCGGCACTGGCGGAACTCGCGATGCTCTGACCACGAATCAATTCACTCGCCAACCGACTGCTGTTGCCGCCATCGAGCACACCGGCGAGTACATCGAGTGCGTAAGCTTCCCACGGTTCGGCTGCGGTTTTCAGCACCGGCACCTTGTAACCCATGATGAGATACGGAACTTCAGCCGGTGCCTTTACCACCAGCCGGCGCTCACCCTGTTGCGGCACTTCAGCACGCGGACGTTGCGCAGTAATTTGGGATGGCTTCAACACACCAAAATATTTTTGCGCCAGATTAAACACGGCATCCGGCTGCACATCACCCGCCACCACCAGCGTGGCGTTGTTGGGTGCATACCAGGTGGCGTACCAGTCGCGCATGTCGGCAATGCTCATGCTATTGAGATCATCCATCCAGCCAATAATCGGCTGGCCGTAGGTTGAACTAGTATACGCCACGGCATTGAAATGCTCGTAAGTCAGCGCCACCGGATCATCATCAGTGCGCATGCGGCGCTCTTCCTTCACCACTTCCACTTCTTTTTTGAATTCATTTTCATCGAGCAGCAAATTGCGCATGCGATCGGCTTCGAGTTGCAAACAGATTTCCAGCCGGTCTGCCGCAATACGCTGGAAATAGGCGGTGTAATCCATGCCGGTAAACGCGTTTTCGCTGCCGCCGTTGGCGGCAATGATTTCCGAAAACTCACCGGCCGGATGTTTCTCTGTGCCCTTGAACATCATGTGCTCCAGCACATGCGACACACCGGTGACTTGTTGTTCGTAACTGCCACCCACCTTGTACCAGACCTGCGACACCACCACCGGCGAGCGGTGATCCGGTTTCACCAGCAGGCCCATGCCATTAGCCAGCTGGTAACTGTAGACACCATCAACCGGCACCACGGTTGCGGGTTGTTCAGACTGCGCCTTTGTAACCGGCTGGATAATCATGCAGCCACTGACTACAGACAGCAGCAGCGCGGCGCCGAGAAAATAAATAGATTTCATGTCTTCTCCGTTAACGTGAATGTCGCATAGCGACTCAAACTTGCCCTCGGCAATTGCCCCATGCATTGCTCTACCTCCTGCATCCATACAGTTGTCGCCCGCAACGCGGGGAGAGCGAAGCGAGGGGGGCGGAGCCGGTAACCAGCGGCGTGAGCCGATGGTGGGTAAGGGCATTCATAGACTGGCACCCTGCATTCGAGTTCGTGCCAACCGCCGGCGAATGATAGGATAAGCGCCCGATTACATATACCCATTACCCATCATGTTTGGTTTTTTACGCCGCGATAAAAATAAATCCCCTGCCGAATCTGCCGAAAAAACAGACAGCGGCCTGTTCGCCAGCCTGGCCTCGCGCCTGGGCAAAACCCGGCAAAGCCTCACCGCCGGCCTGGCCGATTTATTACTGGGCCGGAAAATTGATGCTGACCTGCTCGACGAACTTGAAACCCGGCTGCTCTCTGCCGATGTCGGCATTGATGCCACCCAACGCATTATCAGCGATCTCACCAGACGCGTATCACGCCATGAACTCAAAGACGCCGACGCCCTGCTCGAAGCACTGGCAGCCGACATGGTGAACATTCTCAAACCCTGCGAAAAGGTGTTGCAGATAACGCCTGACCAACCCTTCGTGTTGCTGGTGGTCGGCATCAATGGCGCCGGCAAAACCACCACCATCGGCAAACTGGCCAAGCGTTTTACGGATCAAGGCTACTCGGTGATACTGGCCGCCGGCGACACCTTCCGCGCCGCCGCCGTTGAACAATTACAAACCTGGGGCGCACGCAATAACGTACCGGTGATTGCGCAGGGCACCGGTGCCGATTCCGCCTCGGTGATTTTTGACGCCATCGAATCCGCGCGCGCCAAACAAATAGACATTGTCATCGCCGACACCGCCGGCCGCCTACACACCCAAAGCAATCTCATGGATGAGCTCATCAAGGTGAAACGTGTCATCGGCAAACTCGATGCCAGCGCGCCACACGAAATTCTATTGGTGATGGACGCGAGCTTCGGCCAGAACGGTCTGGTGCAGGCACAGCAATTCCATCAGGCACTCGGCGTCACCGGTATCACCCTCACCAAACTGGATGGCACCGCCAAGGGCGGCATGCTGTTCGCCATCGCCGAAAAACTCCACATCCCGATCCGCTTCATTGGTGTGGGCGAAGCCATGGAAGATTTGCGCGAGTTTCATGCCGGGGAATTTGTGGATGCATTGCTGGATCGGCAATAGCAATTTTCATAGGAAACTATGATAAGACCGGGATCCCAATCTCTTCAAGAAAGTGAAAAGTTGAATCATAAAATGCTGGCAATCGAGTTGGGTCACCTGAATCTCCTGCCGGAACAAAAATTACCATACCTTGACGTGCGCGCGTAAGTAGAACTCTGTACGCATTTAGCAAGTAGCGACGATTATCCGCACTCGAAATATTGCACCATTTGCTCCCTCGAAAATCATGAAAACCCCACCCTTGATTCGTAAATCGCAAGTCGCCATCCCATGTCACACACGCCCAATCCAACTCCAATCCCTGCACTTGAAATTCAGTTGCAGCATCTTCAAGATAATAACTTGACCGCGTATCTTCCTTCCCATTAAGAAACCAATGCACCGGATCTACAGCGACGCGAATATCAATTGCATGAGGCTTAAGGCGTTGTGCCTTCGATGAAGCGATCAATCCAAAGCGCTCTGTACCTCTGGCCCGATTCCGGATCCATTGCTTCGCAAGACACAAGTCACGAGTGATCACTATCGGATAGCGATCCGATAGCTGCGTTAATAAGTCATGCGCCTGTTCTTTCTCGCAATCAATTATCGCTTTAATAAAATCCGATACATTTTCGGCGCGAAACGACCTCATTGATACCGCAAGATGTAAACACTCATCAAAATACGTGTTATACCGTTGTCGTCAAGTTTCCAACCCCTTACTTGCCGCATACTCACTATCAGTAAGTCTAGATGATATATACATATGCCAATCAGGAAATCTTGAGTTGACAGCCTCAAGCCATGCATTAATTCCAGCCTCACCTGTATTAATTTCCTGCCCTCCACCAACGAGACAAATAATCACAGCCCAATCTTGATGCCGATCCATACATGAAATCAGAAACTCGGGCTCTGATTGAGAAAATCCTGAGCGGTTTTTCTTTCGGCGCATGAAATTAGTGGTTTGATTTAAATTCCACGCACGTTGCGCCTCATCAAAAATAACAACATGTTCCGCTGGCGGTCCGGGATCATCCAATGCATCATCCCGGAAATGATGCACATTCTGAATAAATGCTTTCA
>JAUPMA010000149.1 GCA_030836935.1 Pseudomonadota bacterium
CCTTGCTGCTTTAAACTTTTCACTTGAATATAGGTAAAAAAATGTTCACTGATTTGCCCCTGTTAAGCCTGGTTGTGTGGTTGCCCGTTGTCGGCGGCATGTTGATCCTGCTTGCCGGAGACCAGGGTGATGCCGGTGGTGCGCGCCGGCTGGCACTGCTGTTTGCACTGGCAACATTTGTGTTGAGCATTGGCCTGTACACAGGTTTTGATACCAGTACAGCAGCCATGCAATTTGTTGAACAGCATGCCTGGATTCCGGCATACAACATCTACTATCACCTTGGTGTGGATGGTATTTCCGTGCCGCTGATTTTGCTGACAACATTTACAACCGTGATAGTTGTCATTGCGGGCTGGGAAGTCATCAAGGAAAAACCGGCGCAATACATGGCGGCATTCCTCATCATGGAAGGTTTGATGAACGGCGTGTTTGCCTCACTCGATGCCATGCTGTTTTATGTGTACTGGGAAGGCATGCTGATTCCCATGTTTCTTATTATCGGTATCTGGGGCGGCCCGCGCCGGGTGTATGCCACCATCAAGTTTTTCATTTATACATTTTTCGGTTCAGTATTCATGCTGGTCGCACTGATTTACATGTATTACAAGTCCGGCAGTTTCGCCATACTGGATATGCATCTTCTCAAACTCGACATGAGTGAGCAGTTGCTGATTTTCATCGCCTTTCTCATGGCGTTTGCGGTAAAAGTACCCATGTGGCCGGTGCATACCTGGTTGCCGGATGCGCACGTGGAAGCGCCAACGGGTGGTTCCGTTATTCTTGCGGCCATCATGCTGAAAATTGGTGGTTACGGTTTTATGCGTTTCAGTTTGCCGATTACACCCGATGCCAGTCATGCACTCGACTGGCTGATGATACTGATGTCGCTGGTGGCAGTGGTGTACATCGGTTTTGTGGCGCTTGTGCAAAGCGACATGAAAAAACTTGTGGCGTACTCATCCATTGCGCACATGGGTTTTGTCACTCTTGGTCTGTTTGTGATATTCCGCATCTGGAGCAATCCGGCGAATGTGGATATCAGCGGCGCAACGCTCGCTGTGGAAGGCGCCATGGTGCAAATGATTTCACACGGTTTTATTTCCGGTGCACTGTTTCTGATGATTGGCGTACTGTACGACCGCATGCATTCGCGCGAAATCAATGATTACGGTGGCGTGGTGAATACCATGCCGGTGTTTGCTGCCTTCGCCGTATTTTTTGCCATGGCCAATTCAGGACTGCCAGGTACTTCCGGATTTGTCGGAGAGTTCATGGTGATACTCGCCAGCTTCAAGGCCAGTTTCTGGTTTGCATTCCTTGCTGCAACCACGCTGATTCTCGGTGCGGCCTATACATTGTGGATGGTAAAGCGTGTGTTCTTCGGCGAAATCAGGAATGATCATGTGCGCGCATTGCAGGATATTAATCAGCGCGAGTTTTTAATCATGGCAACACTGGCTGTTGCCGTGCTGGTTCTGGGTTTGTATCCGGCGCCATTGGTCAATGTGATGCATGTGTCGGTTGATAATCTGCTGCAACATGTTGCGGTTTCAAAATTGTAATTGATTCTGTAGGTGCACCTTCAGGCGCACATGAATAACAGTTCGCCTGAAGGCGAACCTACAAAGACGTGAGTTAACATGACATTAGAAATGCTCAATTATTCAGTCGCCTGGCCAGAAATATTCTTGCTGGCCATGGCCTGCGTGGTGCTGATTGCCGATGTTTACACATCCGATGCGCAACGCCAGTCCACCTATCATTTATCGCAACTGGGTCTGATTGTTACCCTGTTGCTGATCGGTTTTACCAGCAGCGAACAAAGAATAATTGCCTTCAATGGCGCCTATGTCAGTGACCAGCTGGCGAGTGTGCTGAAATTCAGCATTGTTTCCATCGTAGCCATTGTGTTTGTCTATTCGCGTGAATATTTGCAGCAGCGCAATATTTTCAAGGGCGAATTTTATGTACTTGGATTGTTCGGTACGCTCGGCATGATGATCATGGTATCCGCGCATCATTTTCTGAGTCTGTATCTTGGTCTGGAACTGCTGTCGTTATCACTCTATGCCATGGTGGCGTTTGACCGCGACAATCCCCATGCCAGTGAGGCCGCGATGAAATATTTTGTACTCGGCGCAATTGCTTCAGGCATGTTGCTCTATGGCATGTCGATGATTTACGGCGTAACAGGTTCGCTTGATCTTCGCCTGGTTGCCGCAGCGGTTGCACAACAGCAACAGATGAATATGGTTATGATATTTGGCCTGGTATTCATGGTGATTGGTCTGGCATTCAAACTGGGTGCCGTGCCATTTCACATGTGGCTGCCGGATGTGTATCACGGTTCACCCACGGCAGTAACAACATATATTGCATCGGCACCGAAGATTGCCGGTTTTGCAATTACCATCCGCCTGCTGGTGGAAGGCATGGGCAGTTTGCATGCGGACTGGCAGGGCATGCTGGTGATACTTGCCATTTTGTCGATGGCTGTGGGCAACATCGTTGCCATTGCACAAACTAATCTCAAACGCATGCTGGCCTATTCAACCATTTCGCATGTCGGTTTTATTCTGCTTGGCATACTCTCGGCCAATGCCGAGGGTTATGCAGCCGCCATGTTTTATACGCTTACCTATGCGCTGATGTCACTCGGCGGATTCGGCATGATTATTCTGCTTGCTCGCGCGGGTTTCGAAGCTGAAAATATTGATGACTTCAAGGGCCTTAATCAGCGCAGTCCGTGGTTTGCATTCATGATGCTGGTGCTGATGTTCTCCATGGCCGGCGTGCCGCCGACTGTTGGATTCTGGGCAAAACTTTCCGTGTTGAAAGCAGTTGTTCACATTGACATGTTGTGGCTGGCGCTGGTTGGCGTTTTCTTTTCCATTATTGGCGTCTATTACTATCTGCGCATGATTAAAGTCATGTACTTCGATAAAGCCGAAGATGCATCACCACTGGATAAAAGCCGTGACATGCAGATTGCATTAAGCGCCAATGGCCTGGCGATACTCGTGCTGGGTGTTTATCCGGGCATGCTGATGTCGCTGTGTGTGTCGGTGTTTACCTGATTCCGGAATCATCCGCTGTTTTTGCAAAGCAATATCCGGAAGGAACCGGAAAGTCATCATGAGTAAACAGATAATTCTGCAATCAACAATTACCTGCCCCTCCTGCGGGCGCAACGAAACGGAAACCATGCCAACTGATGCCTGTCAGTGGTTTTACGAATGCAAAGGTTGCGGTACATTGCTCAAACCAAAGCCGGGTGATTGTTGTGTTTTCTGTTCTTATGGTTCGGTTCCCTGTCCACCGGTTCAACAAGTTCAAGGTTCCTGCTGCAAGTAATCACGCCATCAACCGAAGCAGACTCCAATGCCATCGGGTTGTCGAATGACAGGCCGCTGAAGGCTGACAATCTATGCCTTGTATTCCGCACTTCAAGTCTGTAACATTCGCCACCTGTTGATGCGGGGTGGAGCAGTCTGGCAGCTCGTCGGGCTCATAACCCGAAGGTCGTAGGTTCAAATCCTGCCCCCGCTACCACTTCAACGGAAGCCCCGACATCGGGGTTTTTGTTTTTATGATCCCGGAAGGC
>JAUPMA010000150.1 GCA_030836935.1 Pseudomonadota bacterium
ACCGCCGATATTCGCAATGTCGTCGCCGGCGATGCCAGCCCCGACGGCAAAGGCACACTCTCCATTGTGCGCGGCATCGAAGTCGGCCACATCTTCCAGCTGGGCAATAAATATTCCCAGGCCATGAATGCTACGGTACTCGACGAAAAAGGTTCCAACCATGTTATGACCATGGGCTGTTACGGCATTGGCGTGTCGCGCGTTGTCGCCGCGGCCATTGAACAGAATCACGACGCCAACGGCATCATCTGGCCACAGGCCATTGCACCGTTCGATATTGCACTCGCACCCATCAACATGCAGAAATCACCGCGACTGACCGAAGCGGCCGAAAAACTCTACAGTGATTTGTGCGCCGCCGGATTTGATGTTTTATATTTCGACGACAAGGACCGTCTGGGTTCCATGCTGGCCAATGCCGAACTCATTGGCATTCCGCACCGCATTGTACTGGGTGAACGCGGCGTGGATGCCGGCACGGTGGAATACAAGGGCAGACGCGATGCCGAACCGCAGGACGTGGCGATGGACAAGCTGGTTGAATTCTTGCGCGCCCGAAAATAAAAAAGAAAACGCAAATAGAAACCAGCAATGCATTTCATAAAAACAAATACATTATTTGCGTCAACTTTTTTATGAGCCAACCATGACCAGCGTCCCCCACAGCTACCTCGAAGACAGCATCCACGCCGCCCTCACTGAAGACATTGGCAGCGGCGACATCACCAGCTGTATTATTCCGGAAGATGATGTCAGCCTGGCCAGTGTCATCACCCGTGAGGCAGCCATCATTTGCGGCATCGACTGGTTTGAGGAAGTTTTCAATCAGCTGGATTCCAATGTTTTTATCGACTGGGAAGTAAACGATGGCGATCGTGTTGAAGCCGATCAGCAATTATGCAGCATCAGCGGGCCAACGCGCGCCCTGCTGACCGGCGAACGCACCGCGCTGAATTTTTTACAAACCCTGTCCGGCACCGCAACACTCACCCGGCGTTACGTTGACATTATTAAAAACACGCAAGCCAAACTCCTCGACACCCGCAAAACCATTCCCGGATTGCGACTGGCACAAAAATATGCCGTATCCTGCGGCGGTGGCATCAATCATCGCATCGGTTTGTTTGATGCCATTCTGCTCAAGGAAAATCATATTCACGCCGCTGGCGGCATTACGGCGGCGATCAATGCCGCGCGTTTCAACAACCCCGGCATGCCGGTAGAAATCGAAGTAGAAAACCTTGATCAACTGCAACAGGCCATCGCCGCCAAAGCCGAGCGTGTGCTGCTGGACAACTTTGATCTGGCATTATTGCGTCAGGCTGTAACCATCACCAACAAACAGTTACAGCTTGAAGCTTCCGGCGGTGTGAATTTCGACACCCTTCTTGCCATTGCGCAAACCGGTGTTGATTTCATTTCATGCGGTGCGCTCACCAAGGACGTGAAGGCCATCGATTTGTCGATGCGATTTATCTGAGAATTCGTTTGATAAAAAAATCTAAAGTTATCTGGCGCTGCGTTCAATTACTGCTGCATTTGATAGCAGGAATAATTCTCGCTGCACTGTTTTTGCGGCGCAATCCGGCAAACCATTCCACATCGGCAGGATTCAGCCTCTGGTGGCACACGCGCCTGCGCAAAATATTTGGTGTGCAGCACGAACAATTCGGAGACATCAACCGAACGCCAACTTTGTTTGTTGCCAATCATATTTCCTGGTTTGATATTCCGGCGACCGGATCAATTTTGCTCATACATTTTCTGGCCAAGGATGAAATTGCTTCGTGGCCAGTCATTGGCTGGCTGGCACACAAAACCGGCACCCTGTTCATACAACGAGGCAACCGTGATGCCACACGCCAGTCCATCGAAAATATTGCACAAGTGCTGAAAAATGGCCGTCACGTTCTGGTGTTCCCCGAAGGCACGACAAACGACGGCACAAAAGTCGGGCATTTCCACAGCCGTTTGCTGCAAGCCGCCTTTGATGCCCAGGTCGTGGTACAACCACTGGCCATCACCTATCCGCATGCCGATGGCATACATCCGCATGCACCCTATGTTGGCCATGTACGACTGATAGATTCCGCACTGGGGTTCATGGCATCGGATGATGTCACCGTGTGTCTGCATTTCTTACCCGTACTTGAGCCAAAAAACTTTGCCAATCGCGATGCGCTTACCGCTGAAGCCAGACAGATGATTGCAGCCGTTGTGGAAACGCTGCCTGTTTCAGAATGAAATACAAAAACCGGAGTTTGCAGATACGGACGGACCACTGATCATAATTCCGGGCTCATGCATATTTACAAATCGCCATAACGGTGAAACCATCCAATGCACCATCATTCCGGGTGTGCCGCCTCATGGACAAGTTTGAACGCATTTACCAGCTGCATCATTTCCTGAAAGCCAGGCGCTATCCGGCCAGCATCCAAACCATCTGCGAGAATCTGCACTGCGGCAAAGCATCGGCTTATCGTTACATCAACGAACTGCGCGACGAACTGAATGCGCCTGTTGAACAAAACAGGGACGGAATTCGCTACGCCGAAAACAACACCTTTGAATTACCCGGTCTCTGGTTCAGCAACGAAGAACTGCATGCCTTGCTTGCCGCGCACCAGTATCTGAGCCTTACTCATCCCGGTTTGATCGAACCGCATATCAAACCGCTGCGCCAGCGCATTGAAAAGATTCTTCGCAAACATCACCAGCATCCAGACGCAGCCCTGCAACGCATACGCCTGCTTGGAATTGGCATGCGCCACAGCGACCAGCAATATTTTCGCCACATTGCCAGCGCCGTGCTGGCACGCAAACAATTGCATATTCACTACACACGGCGCAGCGACGGCAGCGCCAGCGAACGCGATGTATCACCGCAACGGTTAACACACTACCGCGACAACTGGTATCTCGATGCCTGGTGTCACAGTAAAAATGAATTGCGCACGTTTGCACTGGACCAGATCAGCCAGTGCAACACACTCGACGCAATGGCCAGAGAAATTGACAACAACACACTCAACCAACACTACGCCAGTGCCTACGGTATTTTTGCCGGTGAAGCCGACAAGATTGCCACACTCAAATTCAACGCCAGACGTGCGCGCTGGATTGAAAAGGAACAATGGCATCCGCAACAGACAGGCGAATGGAAAGACAATTATTATCTGCTTAACATTCCGTACAACAATCCGACAGAACTGATCATGGACATTCTGAAATACGGCACCGATGTGGAAGTACTGGCACCCGATGAATTGCGTGCAGCCGTGCAATTACAGATATCCGGCATGCGCGCAGTGTACTGGCCGAAAAATGCTTGCGATCAAACGGACAACTAAGCTAATCTCAAACCATGAAACTGGCCACCCTCGAAAAAATATTTACTGCACTCAACGACGCCCAGGTTCGATACCTGGTCGCCGGTGGCATGGCCGTCAATGCACATGGCTATTTGCGCTACACAAAAGATGTCGATTTTGTCATCCAGTTGAACCCCGACAATATCGGGCGCACATTCACAGCATTGAACACACTGGGTTATCGCCCGAATATCCCGGTTACCTCAAAACAATTTGCCGATGCTGCACAAAGAAATGACTGGATACAAAACAAAGGTATGAAAGTTCTGCAACTCTGGAGCGATTCACACAAGGAAACGCCCATTGACATTTTTGTAACCGAACCCTTCCCGTTCGACAACGAATACCAGAATGCACTTATCAAACCACTCTATGCCAGCATTGAAGTACGTTTTGTATCCATACCCACGCTTATCCAGATGAAACAAATTACCAATCGCGAACAGGACAGAATTGACATCGAACACCTGCGCATGATGCAAACACCACCATGACAGACACAAACAATACACCACCAGATATTGACTGGAACCTGACCACCTGGGAAGGCTCGCGCCGTGAAACCATGCGCCGCTGGGCGCAACTGCCGCTGGAAAAGGTCATCGCAGCGCTGGAAGAAATGGAACAATTGAATACCGCTCTGGCTGCTGCCCCCAAGACCGGAAACAGCATCAGTGAACCAGCAGGCAATTACCCCCCGCCATCCACCACGCCAGACGAAAAAAAATAATGGCCCGCCTGTCTCAGCTTTTGAGACAGCCGCATGATATTCATGCAGCACCCGTAACAGCGCCGCACTGCCAATGCAAGGGGATATGCACAGTGCATCCACCAGAATAGCCGGCGCATACCCCCCGCAACATTCATGAAATCATTAAAACAGAAAACCGGACAAACAGGGCGCAAACAACAGGATCACAAATGAAAGACAAAGCCTATGAAATCCTCGGCAAAACCATTGTGGGCGTGTACATCAAATACTCCGAAGACCCGCACAACACACCACGCAGCCAGCTCATGCTGGTGTTCAGCGATTACAGCTGCTACGAATTCTACTGTACTTGCGACGACATCCGCCCCACCAACGGCATCTGGCCTCTCGCCGGTTTTGACCATGTATTCCGTTACATGAATGAAGGCTACTTCATGGCCTACCAGGCCCTGATAGACCCCGATACCGGCAACATCGCCTACGAATCACACGACAGGTAAAACGCATGAACCTATACGACCGCATCGACAATGTATTGCTGGAATACGCCAACGACGAAGACACCGCCATACTCGATACCAGCGAACTCGACGGTTATTTTTTTGCCATCGGCTGTGCGCCGCAACTCATACCGCCATCAAAATGGATGCCCATGATCTGGGGCGGCGAAGACTACGCGCCCGAATGGCCCGACATGAAAACCGCGCAAGGCTTTATCGTGGATGTGATGCAGCATTACAACGACGTGATGCAACAACTGAACCGCAACGAATGCAATCCGTTGTTCAATGTGCACGAAGTAAACGGCAAGGATTACTACATTGCAGATGAG
>JAUPMA010000151.1 GCA_030836935.1 Pseudomonadota bacterium
AATGAAGGAACTGGATTACGGCAAGGATTATCGTTATGCGCATGACGAGGAAGAGGGCTTTGCTGCCGGTGAAACCTATTTCCCCGATAACATGGGTGAACGCATTTATTACCAGCCGGTAAATCGCGGACTGGAAATAAAGATCGGTGAAAAAATGACGCGCTTGCGTGAGCTGAACCGGAAGAACAAGAAATGATTATTAACACAATGGTTAAACTGAAGAACTTCAGCAATAAGAAAAAATTCAGCTGTTCGACATTAATATTGATATAAACTGATGATGACTGCTGTGCAATTACCTGCCTATTTGCGTCAGGGGAATATCCAGGAAGATGAAATCCTGCTGACACTCGACACCTTGCAACAGGCGCTGTGCGATTGCGCCAGCAATGCGCTGCGCAATGTGCGTATCTGCACGCCTGATCTTGAAGCGGATATTTATGATCACCAGCCCTTTGCAGATGCCTTGCTCGGCTTTGTGCGTGGCAACCGCAACGCGCGTATCCAGATTCTGCTGCGGGACAGCAGCCGGGCGATAAAGCAGGGGCATCGCCTGATACGGCTGGCGCAGAATATTTCATCTTCCATGGAAATCCGCAAAACACCTGCAGCAGAAAAATTTCTGGATGATTCTTTCCTGATTGCCGACATGAGCCGCTTTGTTTATCGCAGTCCTGGCCAGCATGCCGGCGTTTGCAACAAGAATTGCAAGCATCGCGCGCATAAACTGCTGGATATGTTTATTCCGGTGTGGGATATGGCTGAGCCGGATATCGATACAAGGCGGCTCAGTTTGTAACCAGTTGGTGTAAGCGAAATATTCAGACGGGGATTATTTTCCTGTGTAACGTGTCAGCAAGGTATCCAGATGATTGGAAAACGCCTGCTTGTCACTTTGACTGAGTGTCGGCGGGCCGCCGCTGTGAATGCCGCTGGCACGCAGGGTATCCATAAAATCCCGGATATTCAGTTTCTGCCGGATGCTGTCAGCCGAATACAGTTCGCCGCGCGGATTGAGTGCAAAACCGCCTTTGGCAATTACTCCAGCGGCCAGTGGAATATCGCTGGTAATCACCAGGTCATTTTTCTCAACACGTTTTACAATTTCGTTGTCGGCCACATCAAAACCGGAAGCAACCTGCAATGACATGATGTTACGGGCTGGCGGCTTTTGCAATGTTTTATTGGCGACCAGCGTCAGTTCGATGCCGGTACGGATGGCTGCACGAAACAGCACTTCCTTGATCATGTTGGGGCAGGCATCCGCATCAACCCAGATTCGCATTACTCACATCCGAACCGTTCTTTTGTTTAACTTCTGCAAGTTTATTGTGCATTCCTGAATTTCTTGTCTGTACTCAATGCCATTAAGTCAAGGAGCCTCTGAACATGTTATGTACGGCAGCTTTGCGGCCAAAAATTGTTCAGAGACTCCTTAAAGATGTATTTGTTGCAGGTGCATGTTATGCCTGGCTCCTGACCTCTACCCTTCGGGTTAGCTTCGCAGTTCAAAATTGTTCCAGGAAATTTTGCCAGATGCACAAAATAATCCTGGAATGTGCAGTTCTCTCATGGTTTTTTGCGCGCCTGAAGGCGCACCTGCACTTTAACTTAATAGTATTGGGTCAGTGCTGTATTTACAGTTGCAGTTCTTTCTCAAGATCATCCTGTTCCCGGTTGAATTTTTCCTGTCTGGATTTTTCATTCTTCTTGGTTTTTTCCTGTTCCTTTTCTGATTCCGCCTCGACAGCATGCCGAAGTTTTCCGGATTTTTCTTCGGCATCGGCTGTTTCATAGCAAGCCGCCGCCGCCTTGAGGTTGCCTTGCTTTTCCAGTCCTTCGCCAATTTTCATCGCCTTGTTCCTGATGGCGGAAATCATTTTTTCATTGTCTGCAACATCGTAATAGCCAATGGCTGATTCCAGTATCCGGCAGTTATCCTGCCTGCCTAATTCATCTCCACGTAACCCGGCTTTCTTGATGATGTTGTCTTTGCCTGACTTGTCTTCAACTGCTTCATGCAGTTTTATTGCCTGTTCAAGCAGATGGGAGTTGTAGATATTGGATTTGAAAAAATTATTTTCTTCAGTCAAATACTGGTTGCTTGCTGTGCTGGCAATTTGCCTGATGTTTTGCATGAGTGGGTTGCGTGCGTATTGCTTTCCAAAAGCATAGGCATCCCTGACAGCCTGTGTATTGGCCGGTTTTTTTTCTGCCTGTGCGAGATGGATACGGGCGGCTTCGTCATGAAGGCAGTAATGAATATTTGTCGCGATGGCCTGTTGTGTTTTTCCGGCACGTTCAGATTCCGCAGCCATCTTTTTGCCAATTTCCTGAATCAGGTTTTCAAATGATTTTATCTGGGCAGGGCGTACGCATATTTCAGCATTGGCCTGCCACTTGCGGTATTCAACCTCGTGATTGACTGAAAGCGCCCGCTCCAGCTCCTTGTGCGCCTGTTGAGGATGGCCAGCCTTTACCATGTCCTGCAATTTTTTGAGAGTGGCGTCGCCCTTGTTGAAGTTGGCTTCGTTGCACTGGCGTGTTTCCATACCTTCACCATCACCCAGTTCAAATGCGCTCCGGTAAATAAAAGTGTATGGGTCGCACTTGATTGCAGCCTGAAGCGGACTGGCCGCAATCACGGCGGCCAGTATTGAAAAAATCCGTCCATATGACTTATTCATGATTATGTCCTTGCTTAACGAATCATTTTCAATGCATCGTTTAAGTTGAATCCGCCCTTGTTGCCCTTGGGTTGCTCGGCCTCATCCTCATCTGTATCAGCATCCTTCATCATGTCCTGGAGGTTTTGCATATTGGGCATGCTCATTTTGCTGTAACCGGCCGGTATTTCAAACAGCGATGGATTCTGCTTGCCGATTTTCAGATTATTCAGTTC
This sequence comes from Pseudomonadota bacterium, assembly GCA_030836935.1. GTDB lineage: Bacteria > Pseudomonadota > Gammaproteobacteria > SZUA-229 > SZUA-229 > JACPVK01. The sequence goes on from JAUPMA010000151.1 coordinate 2,903, forward strand.
AATCTTGATACGGGTTTTGTCGCCTTTCTCCTTGGCCAGCATGTCCATTTTCATGACAATATTGTCATTGGTCATCCACCAGAAACCGCCCATTTTTGTGCCGTCATCCAGTTTGGTCATGACAATTTTACTTTTGTTGCACTTCACGCCATTTATGGTTTCAGTGCCCATATCCGTGGTTTCGATTTTGTAATTAGAAAGATTGTCCGGTTGCCCCTCGACCTGCTGGAATGACATTTCCATGTACATTTGCTCGGATGGCATAAGTGTCCAGCCAATTTTTTTGTCGCGGCGAATAATCATGATCATGGTTTCGCCTTCCATTTTCATTTCACGGCGTTCTTTTGCGGGCGTGACATAAATCTTGCCGGTCATGGATGTCTCGGCTGTTTCCATGGTCTGGTCAGCAGAGTATTCAACTTTCGGATTGTATTTTGTTATATCAGCTGCGATAGCCGAGATTGAAAACAGGCCGGTTGCCAGAAGAAGTGAAATCTTGTTCAGTTTGATCATATAACCTCCGATGTGTGTGGTTTGCAGATTTGAGACTAAATGATGCTGTCTGTCAATGATGGGACCGGAAGTGCATGGCTTGAAACGCCGCAGGGTAGGTAATAACTTCCTGCAGAGTATTATTTTTGCGGTTTTCCGGCCTGTTCCTGATGGCGCTGTATTTCCGCCATGATCTGGCTGGCCTGTGTATGCTTGACCAGTAATGATTGCACATCGGTATCATCGAGCATGTCGTCGCATGCAACCGTTTGCAACATGCTGTCAATAATCAGATAAAACCTGTCCGTCAGGGATTTTATATTGGCATCTGCATGCTGATGCACTGCCCAGTCCCGCAACTCCCGAAGTTGTTTGCGTGTCCATGATGTTTCGGTTTTTATCAGAATAATGTCTTGCGGTTGTTGCGCCAGCAATTTCCTGAGCTCAAACAAATGAGACTGAAGATTGTCCAGCATTGGAACGGGATTATTCGTGATGTCGTTGATTGCAATATCAGGCTCCATTGTAGATTCAATGTCTGTTGCAGAGGCTATACCAGTAAAGGTAGTTATTGCCAGTAACAATGCAGGTACAAACAATTTGATGAATGTGTTCACGATAGTTCTCCGGTTAGAATCCGTATTTCCTCTGTGAATGTTAATCCTTTTGCCTGCTTCGGCGGATTTTCGGCAAAAATCAGTCGGATCCATTCCTGTATCCGGAAAGCCTTTCAGAAATTGTCTCGACCATGCCTTTTGCGATAACCATGGCGCCCTTGATGTGCATCTTCGTAACAATAAGTATGTAGGAAAGGTAATTATATATCCTGATGTTATATATCTTGCATGTATACAGTGGTTCGCGTTCTGATCCATAGCTTGTGGCATAACTGTCTTCGGCGCCAAGCATGAAATCAAAAACACGAATCTGTTTTGACAATACCATTTCAATAGCCTTGTTGATAGACAGAAAGCCGACGCTTACTCTCTTGATGTCTGTATCAAAGCTTCCTTGATACGCATAGGCGCATTTATCTGCCAGCAGGATATATTCCGCTGCTATGATCCGGTTATCCAGCTCACAGGTTATAAGTAATACCCGGTCCTTATCCAGCATGTAGTGCAATAATTCATTGTGATAGCTGGTAAATACATCACTTTCAAATGCGCTGATGTTCGATGTTTTCCTGAACCGCTTCAGGTGCAATGCCCTGAGTGTGTGAATGAACGTGTCTATTTCATCATGCGTGGTTATTTCCCTGAAAACAACATTTCCGTATGAATCCAGCCTGTTTGTGTAGCAGGCAAGATTGCGCCGGAAAGACTTGTTGCGTGCTGAAATAAAGTCGCTGTATGTGGAATCAAGCCGGATATAGTGTCGGTAGCCGCAAGTAAAAATGTGCTTTCTTGCGCCTTGCTTTTTTAATGCGCCAAACAGGTATTTATTGATGACACTGTCATTTTTGTAGCGCACCAGCTCCAGTACATCCCAGGCTGTGTATGTGTGAAAAAGATAATCAGCGATTGCCTCGCATACGGCCTGTTCATAACCCGGCTTTGCGATGACATCGATATATTCGGTTGTAATTTCTTCGGCTTCGGCCTCTCCTGTGCCAAAAAAATGCAGTTTGCGTTTGCTTATCCTGGCACGGGTATCCTGTATCAGGGCCAGCGGAAATATTCCAACCAGTTCGTGTTTGTCATGGACTGTAATAATGACGGAACCGGAATTCAATTTAAAAAAATATTTTTTCCACAGGCTCATCCATTTCCAGTGCAGGCAGACAGAAAGGGCACTGGATTCAGACAGCAGTTTATTCCATTCGTGCTCGCCGCCGGGTATCAGGTCCGGATGGTTATGGTGTCTGGTAACCAGTCTGCTGGGTGCAGCTTCGGGATTACCGGATGCGGAATTGCCAGCAACAGATGCCAGTACCATGGTGTGCTCGGCAAATAAAACAAATAAATCAGTTTCCATGCTTTTTCTCTTTATGCAGTTCCTCTCTCGCCGAAGCAATCACGCGCTGTGCAGATTGTGTCAGCAACCATACAAGACCAAGTGCAACTACCATATCAGGCCAGCCCGACTGAGTAAACCAGACCGCACCAGCCGCAATAAAAACAGAAATGTTTGAGGCAATATCATTGCGTGAACATTCCCATACCGAATTCATGTTCACGTCTTCATGGCGATGCCGCCATAACAGAAACAGGCAAATGGAATTTGCAGTCAGGCCAAGCAGGCTGAAAGTGCCCATTACTTCAAATACAGGCACACCTGGCACAAATAATTTGTAAATGATCTGCGCCACCACTACACACGCCGCAATAAAAATCAGGCCGCCCTTGAACAATGCAACTTTCGCCTTGGTCGCAGCGCCTCGTGTTACGGCATACAGGCTGAGACCATAGGTCAGGGCATCACCGAGGTTATCCAGGCTGTCGGCAAGCAGGGCAGTTGAGCTGGCATACAGGGCCGCTGCCGCAATCACCACAAACATCACTGCATTGATGCCCAGCACGATTCTTAATGTTCCGCTCTGGCGTTCTCGCAAGCGATCAAGGGAGCAATTGTTGTTGCAGCATCCGCTCATGATGAATCTAATGATTCCCTGTATGAATAATTCCGGATTCCCGAAGCAGTCAAGTCAGGCTGAATGGTTGTAAAGCATCGTTGCAGTGTTAAACATTACCGCATAACACATGCTGTCTACTGCATTGCCGGAATTCCGGATCTGTGGTCGTATATTTCAATATTGTATTTACGGCGCAATTCTGTCAGGCACGAAGCGCACAGGCAATCATCATAGAGTGAATTGATGTATTCATAATGAAAATCAGTCAGTTCCACATTGTGGCACTGGCAAAGAGCAATTGATCCGCACTTGCATTCAAAAGTATCCATGCATCGCTGGCATTGTTTTTGTTCATGAGCCGCCATGTTCCATTTCCCCCTGTTTTCATAATTGAAACTTTTACTTACCCTGCATTATATTTTTTTTACAAACTCCGACTTGAGCTTCATGGCACCGATGCCATCAATTTTGCAATCGATGTCGTGATCGCCATCCACCAGACGAATATTTTTTACTTTGGTGCCGACTTTTACCACCAGCGATGAGCCTTTCACTTTCAGATCCTTGATCACGGTGATGGAGTCGCCATCCTGCAATACATTGCCGTGAGCATCTTTAATCACGCGCGCAGTGTCGGCAGATTCAACTGCCGCATCTTTTGGCCATTCGTGCGCACATTCCGGGCAGACATACATGGCGCCGTCTTCGTAAGTGTATTCGGAACTGCATTGGGGGCAGGGTGGAAATGTGCTCATGTATTCTCTTCTGTGTTTTGCAGGGCGCAATAACCAACGGGCATTGCGCTGCATGTCATTTAATTCGGCGCAATGCGTTTCACTTATTGCGCCCTACGGGTTCCGATTTCAACGGGAAGCGTTCCGGGTGTTCAATAATTTCCTCGGTCAGATCCACGTCAATATCCGGCCAGTAATAATGACCTGGTGACGGTTCTTCAACCCTGTGTATGGCGTTCACGGACTGATCCCTGAACCATGGAAAGTCTTCATACGACATGAACAGTTCCTTGTTGTGCGCAAGGAGCCACACGCCATGGACTGAAATGTGTGTGACTTCAACTGCCGAAGTGTTTTTGCCAGGCGCTGGTGAGCTCATTGGGCCTCAATTAATAATTCGATTTCTTTAAGTTGCGCTCTTGAAAAATGATAATTCCGCGCAAGTTCAATTTCGGGTGACAGCCAGTATTTGGCTTCGCCATAACCGGAAACTATATGTACATGCATGCGTTCTTCCTCGCGTGAGAAGAAGAAAAACCGGTAACCTCGTTCCTTGAAAATTGTGGGGCTCATGCCATTGTGCCTCGTCTATGTTGTTGGATTATTGCATACATCCATGTTTTGGATTTAGCGATCGTAGCGTTGCAGGGCGCAATAACCAACGGGCATTGCGCCGTATTATGTTTCATTCGGCGCAATGCGTTTCACTTATTGCGCCCTGCGGTTCCGATTTAATTCACAATCAATACAGCATCATTGCACACGAAACGCGGTATGGCAGGCAACGCATTGTTGCGTGATGGCCGCGAGTGCAGCCAGCGGTGCTTTCATGTCGCCGGTGACGGCGCTGTTTTGTGCAATCACGGCAAACTGGCTGGCGGCGTGGTGCATGTTGTTGCCGGTGTCCTGCATCGCTTTCGGCATGAAGCCCGCCATGTGTTCGGCGCCATGTGCCTTGAGTGATGTCATGCCGAGGCGTGTTTCAGCAATGTCTGCTGCCTGATCGAATGCGTTGTTGGCCAGGGCCTGCTGGATTTCCGCGAACGCCAGCAGGTGATCGCGCATATTGCTCATCATGTGCAATCGCATCATCGGCGGCAACTCAACCCGTTGTCGCAGGTCATCCGCCGCCTGCAAGGGTGTGGTGAATGCAGACAGCAGCAGGGCGGTTATGAAGTAAATCAATTTCATTATTTCGATTTATCTACAGTAGGTTGTTTGGGGGAATAATTATCATTTGTCATCGACCCCATTAATTCTTATTTGTCATCGACCCCATTAATTCTTAATCTTTTAGCTCGGTTCCGATTTTTGACCATTTCATTGATGGCACATCAAGTGTGAAATCAAGCATATATATGGATCGGCTTGGTTTTCCTTCCTCGAAAACATCAATCTTTCTGATTGCATGAACTTTGTCAATTCGTATGTCGAATCGGTATTCTTTTTCTGTGCCACGATGTTCA
>JAUPMA010000152.1 GCA_030836935.1 Pseudomonadota bacterium
ATATTCAGGCTCGATGATAAGGATGATTTTTCAGTACCGACCAGGCACGATATAATTGTTCGGCAACAATGATTCTGACCAATGGATGGGGAAAAGTCAGTGCAGATAATGACCAGTATTCGTGCGCCAGATCACGACATTCCGCTGACAGACCTTCCGGACCGCCCACCAGCAGGGCAATATCCTGACCCGATTGCATCCATTCGCCGAGCCGTACTGCAAGTTGTTCAGTGCTGAAAGCCTTGCCCCTGACATCCAGCGCCACGACATGCGCACCCCTGGCAATGGCAGCCTGCAATTGCTGGCCTTCGTCCTGGAGAATGCGCGCAACATCGGCATTTTTGCCGCGTTTTCCGGCTGGTATTTCTTTCAGTTCCAGCCGTGCCTCCGGCGGCATGCGCCGGGCGTATTCGCTGTAACCGGCTTCCACCCAGTCCGGCATTTTCTGGCCAACTGCCAGAAGCTGGATTTTCATGCGGCCTGCCTGCTGTTACTGACTGGCGATGCGTTTGCCTGTCTTTTCTTCCACGCCCCAGAGTTTTTCCAGGCCATAAAACTCGCGTACCTGGGGTTGCATCACATGCACCACAATATCGCCAAGATCTACCAGCACCCATTCCGCTTCTGCTTCGCCTTCCATACCCAATGGCATGGCACCCGCTTGTTTGGCTTTCTCGGCAACATGATCGGCAATGGATTTGACGTGGCGGCTGGAGGTGCCACTGGCGATGATCATCAGGTCGGTAAAACTGGTTTTGCCCCTGACGTCGAGCTGGACGATTTTTTCACCCTTGATATCTTCAATGGCGGCGATTACCACTTGCTTCAGTTTTTCAAATTGCATGCTTCTCCTTCCCGGTGCTGACCCAAAAAATCAATAATCGAATCCGGCAGTAAATAACGGGTACTTAACCCCTGCTGCATACATTCACGAATGCGACTGGCCGAAATATCCAGCTGGGTGACGGATTGTAACAGGATCACGCCATGCAGACCGTTGCGAAGCGAGTGTGCATCATGACTGATACACGCGGCTACTGCGGCTGGCTGGGCTGGCAGACTGGTCAATTCAGCTCCCGGTCTTGTCATGACGATGATATGACATAAGCCCAGTATAGCCTGCCACTCTTTCCACTGCGTGAACCCGGCAAAGGCATCACTGCCCAGCAGCAGACACAGGGCTGCATCCGGAAAATCACAACGCAAATCCGCCAGCGTATCCACCATGAATGACGGGCCATCACGCCGGAGCTCGCGTTCATCCAGCACGAACCCGGGTTCATCCGCAATGGCCAGTTGTATCAGTTTCTTGCGCGTGTCTGCATCCAGCCAGGGCCGGGTGCGATGCGGTGGTTGCCGGTTCGGCAAGAAACGCACTTCATCCAGCCCGGCCTGCTGCATCACTTCCAGTGCCGGACGCAGATGCCCGTAGTGAACAGGATCAAAAGTGCCGCCGAGAACGCCGATGAGTTTGCTCATGTCAAAAGTTGAAAGCAGGTTCCGGAGTTCCAGGAAAAATTTTGCATTCGCATACTGAATTTTCAGGGACGAAATTATTCAGCACTTTATTTGCATTCATTTGCGGTAATCTTTTTTGAAAAAATCAGACCCGGATATGGCCATCACCAAGCACAATGTATTTCAGCGTGGTCAGTCCTTCCAGTCCCACCGGACCGCGGGCATGAAGCTTGTCGGTACTGATGCCGATTTCTGCGCCCAGCCCGTATTCAAAACCGTCGGCAAATCGTGTGGAGGCATTCACCATCACCGAACTTGAATCGACTTCGCGCAGAAAACGGCGTGCGCGTGTGTAATCTTCGGTGATGATGGCATCGGTGTGATGTGAACCATACATGTTGATATGTTCAATGGCTTCATCCAGTGACGTCACCACACGTATCGATAAAATCGCCGCAAGATATTCTGTTGCCCAGTCTTCTTCAGTGGCGCTGTTGATGCCGGAAATAATTTCGCGGGTTTTTTTGCAACCGCGCAATTCCACATTCTTTTCACGATACAGCCTTGCCAGCTCCGGCAAAACATTTTTTGCTGCCGCTTCATGTACCAGCAGCGTTTCCATGGCGTTGCATACGCCATAACGATGCGTCTTGGCGTTCACGGCAACCCTGATGGCCTTGGCCATATCGGCGCGTTCGTCAATGTACACATGACAAATCCCGTCAAGATGCTTGATCACCGGTACCCTGGCTTCGTTGCTGATGCGCTCGGTCAGACTTTTGCCACCGCGCGGAATAATCACATCAACAAATTCCTTTGCTGTAATCAGTTCGCCTACTACTGCGCGATCCGTGGTTTCGATTACCTGCACCGCTTCCGCTGGCAAACCGGCTTTCAGCAGGCCCTGGCGAATGCATCGGGCAATTGCCTGATTGGAATGAATAGCCTCGGAGCCACCGCGTAAAATGGTGGCATTGCCGGATTTCAGGCACAGGCCCGCCGCATCCGCCGTGACATTGGGTCGTGATTCGTAAATGATGCCGATAACACCGAGCGGCACGCGCATGCGCCCGACCTGAATGCCGCTGGGGCGATAGGCCATGCCGCTGATTTCGCCTACCGGATCGGGCAAGGCGGCAATCTGCCGCAAACCTTCTGCCATGGCCTTGATGCGCGCGTCATTCAGCAGCAGGCGATCCAGCATGGCATCGTCCAGGCCGCCGGCCTTGCCGGTGGCGATATCTTTCGCGTTTTCGGTTTTTAATGTTGCCGCCGATTGTTCAATGGCATCAGCCATGGCCAGCAGTGCCGTGTTTTTGGCAGCCGTTTCACTGCGCGACAGAATCACCGCCGCCACGCGCGCCTGGCGACCCATGACCTGCATACAGGATTTGATGTTTTCAGACATATTGCGTGCAATCAGATGAAATGATTGCGGGGATGATACAGGCTTCGCTGAATCAAGTCAGCGCAGCCAGGCCGGCATTCATCGCTGAATACTGGTCAGGGCGGAACGCAGTGCGTGATCGAAAACCGAGTGTTGCATGATGATGCCGGAAGCACCACGCTCAAGCTCCCCGGCAAATACTTCGGCATCCTTTTCCACCACTACATTACCCAGGTGATCGACAAACACCATGGTGGCATCCTGCATCAGGATTACAGCCAGCTTCAGCCGGCGTACTGGCCGGTTTTCACCGTTATAAACAATGAACCAGGCACCAGGCTGCACATCGGCCGGCAACTTCGCCAGCTTGCTGCGCGCCGCCGCTTCGGGGGAGATAACCGCTTCGGCTTCCCCGGCACCGGTTTCGTCTGGCGCTTCCCCGACCGTTTCGGCCATGGCTTCGGCAGCGGGCACAGTGGTTGCCTCCTGCTCTTCCTGTTCGACCGGCGCAGCAGCTGTCCCGGCTACCGGTTCTTCAACTGGCGGCGCAACTTCGGCGGCAGATGAGGCCGTCATGGCGACCGCCTCTTCCTTGCCGGTTTTTTCTGCTGCGGCACGCTGCACATCCAGCTTGCTGTAGGTATCGCGCAGGTCGTTTATGGCCTGTTCAATCACGGTGCCGGACTTGCGGTTTTTCTTCAGCTTTTCACTGACCGACTGGATAATGTCTTCGTAACTCAACCCCAGATCTTCCAGCTCGGCCATGGAGTGATGCGGCTGCACGCTTTCGATGACCTTCGACAGGATCATCAGCATTTCCACCCATTCATCATTGGCTTTGCCGGCACGCAGGTAATGATTGAACATCAGGCTGGGCCAGATTTTCAGCACCAGCACCCGAATACCGGGCGCCAGCTCCTTGCCGAGGGTGATTTTGCGAATTTCCTGCAATACCACGTTGCGCGCATGCGTGTGCTTCACCTGTTCCTGCGACTGTCTTTCCGTATTGCGCGCCTGCTCATAAATGCGATCAGTCAGCGCCTTGATGGCCTCCAGCGCCACGCTGAAGGCGCTGATGTCCTCGTTGTAATCCTTGAGCAGGGTTTTGACGATGGCATTGAGTTCAATGTACACCACGTCCTTGTGATCGCTGACACCGACACCGGCTTCGGCAATGCGATCGAGCAGCTGCCGCGCCGGATGCTGGTCATCCACAAAGAATTCTGCATCCAGCATGGCGGCCTTGATGATGGGAATCTGCAGGCTCAGCAACAGTGCCTTGATGGTATCGTTGATGCCCCTGTCTTCAATAATGGCGTCGAAAATGAGCTTGATGAAATCGATGGTTTTTTCAGAAATCTGATTGACGCGCTTGCTGACAATGCCACCACTGCGTTCACCAATACTGGCCAGAACGGCCTTCTTGATGGCGCCGGCATCAAACTGCAAAGTCGCCTGGGGCGACACCTCGACAACATTCTGCATGCCGGACAGGGCACTGACTACTTCCTGCCGGGTGTAATACACGGCCGTATCGATACTACCGCTGCCACCGCCATCTGCCGTGGCCGGATCGCCACCCAGAAAGCCCGAAATACTTTGCCGGATATGACCAGCCGGCAATCCGGCTGACAGGCGCTGGTCATCATGGCCAGTTGCCGTAGCGGCCTGTCCACCAGGCCGGCCACTGCCGCCGGGTTGTCCGCCCCCCGTACCGCCCTGACCGGAGGCCAGACCTCCAGCAGCACCACCTGATCCACCACCAACTGCCATACCACCACCCGGTACACCACCGCCCGGTACACCACCGCCCGATGCACCACCACCCGCTGCCGCGCCAGCCGTTGCATAACCGGCGGCACCGCTGCCGGCCATGCCGCCCGCTGCCTGGCCGGCCGGGTAGCCATACCCGCCTGCGGCATAACCACCACCGCCGGTTGCAGGCGCGGTGTAATAACCGCCACTCTGCCCGCCACGGCCCAGCGGCCCCTGGGTTTGGGCCGGTGTCAGTAGTTCATCGACAGCCGGTGGCTGATGGGCCGTGCGCTGGCGGTTGTCGCGGGGATCACGGCGAATCTTTCCGGTATGTTCGATTTGCGGCAGGATACCGGCACGAATCATCAGGCCATTCAGATCGTCGTAAAGATTCTTGATGTGCTTGAGCAGTTCGCTGTCAAACAGCTTGTACAGGATGATCTTGTTATCCTTGTCAAAATCACTGATTGTCAGCGCTTCCTGAAAGGCTTCGCAGATATGCTGCGGATCAAGCGCCTTGGGATGAAAAATGTTCCGGTTCTGCAGGGCCAGATGTTCCAGCCGGGCCTCGAGGTGTGCCAGCTCCTCGCGGTATTCCACGGTCGCCTTGCCGCTGATGGTGGTCAGCGTCACCATTTCATCCATTTCATCCTGGTCAATCAGGCTCAATCCGGTCTGCCCGGCCGCAGTATGGTGCTTCTTTTTCGGCAGCTCCCTGGATATGGCTACCGGTTTCAGAAACTTGTTCAGTTCGGCAAAGAAATTCTTGCCGACCATTTCACGTTGCTTGCGCAACGCATTCATGAATTCAAACAGCCGGTTTTGCTCAGCGGTATTTTTGGCATGATCGGCAGACTGGAACAGATATTCATCGGCGTTAACAAACAGCTGCGCCATTTTGCTGGAAAAGAAAACCTCCAGTTGCGACAGAATCGCTTCCACCAGCTCTGCATGAACAGGCGCCGCGTGCAGGTCTGCACGGTTAATTTCCTGTCCGGTTTTTTTCTGTCCGGGTGGGGTCTGGTTTGGGGTATCGTCTGTCATCCGTCACATCTTGCCTGGTCAAATTTCGTACCGTAATTTCATCAACACCGGGGTTCTTTCAATGGATGACTAATGATCATCATCCAGTTCAATAAAAATATATGCCAGACCTATGCCCTGGGGTGCTGTATGCACAACAACAGCTTCGTTGGATGGCAGGGTTGTTTTTTCTGCTGAATTGCCGGTCAGCACGATTGTCACCAGCTCACCCAGTACAGGCCGCAACTCGCTGCTGATTAAAACAAACATGCCGCCATCACTGATATCGCGGGTCACTGCATGATGGCGTTCGCCGGACGGATAGGTCAGTTCGACATCCAGATGCAGGGGATAACGGGGTGATTTGCGAAGCTCTCTGGACATTTATATGCCTTATGAAACCGCAACCGGTTCCGGCAGGTTGCAGGAAATTATTTCTGCCTGTTCAGGATAATAGTCAACATTATGCAGTCTGCCCATCACCCGAACAGGTTGTCATGAAAAACATCACCCTGATGATAACCAGCCGCTGTTTATTCCTTGCTCCGGCGACGTTGCGGATACATGACTGCCAGCATATTGGGCATGGCCATGTACATGGTTTCGTCGGGATATTTCGTGCAATGGCGATCCAGCCAGGCCAATGCGCCCGGCATATCGGATTCACCAAGAATATTGTAGGTATCGGGCGTACTCCGGTTAACGGCCGTGAGATAACCCATGATCCAGTTCTTGTAGGAAATTTCTTCAAAACCGCCAGCCTTGCGTGCCGCAAGATAGGTAGAGCAATTTTGCCGGCCGACGCCATAAATCCAGTACGTTCCGTGTTCATCCGCTGCCAGCACCGGCAGCGCCAGACCGGCACAGAGCAAGAAAAGAAATGTGTTTTTCATAATCACCACTTTCGCGTCCTTCTGCACCGCGTCCTTCAATCCATGATTATTTACCCAGTACAATTTCCAGAATTTCCCGGTGGGCCGCTGCCTGGAGACGCGGCCCGAACTGGCTCACTACACGAGCCGCGGCCAGGCTGGCAATATTGCCGGCCTCGTAATAGGAATGCCCGTGAGTAATACCATATAAAAACGCTCCGGCAAACATATCACCGGCACCATTGCTGTCAACGGCCCTGACCGGATGTGATGAAATGTCCATCACATGCTTGCCGTCATACACCAGCGCCCCCCTGCCACCGAGAGTGATTGCAAATGTGTCTGCCACCTTTTTCAGCGCCGCAACCGCCTCATCCAGCGAATCGCTGCCGGCCCAGGTTTTGGCTTCATGTTCATTGCAAAACAGCAAATCAACCCGCTTGCCAATCATCCCGGCCAGGCCGTCACGGAAAAACTTCACCATCGCCGGATCAGAAAAAGTCAGCGCAGTTTTGACGCCGTTTTCTTCCGCAATCCTGCGCGCCTCAATCGCGGCATGGCGACCGGTATCGGATGTAACCAGATAACCTTCGATATAAAGATACTCCGAATTGATCAAGGCATCCTGATGCAGCTCATCCACTGAAAAGGTTTCGGTAATTCCCAGAAAGGTATTCATGGTGCGTTCGGCATCCGGTGTCACCATCACCAGACACTTGCCGGTAATGCCATCCTTGCGAACTCCATTGCCCAGATTGGAATCCACACCGGCCGCTTGCAGATCACGAATATAAAAATCGCCAAGCTCATCATTGGCCACCTTGCAGGAATAAAAGGACTTACCTCCAAAATAACTCACTGCAATAATCGTGTTCGCCGCCGAGCCGCCACAGGCCTTTTTGCCTGCAAAGGCATCCAGATGTGCAATCAGCCGATGCTGGCGCGGTTCATCCACCAGTGTCATTACGCCTTTATCAATACCATACTTGCCAAAAAATTCGTCATGCACTTCAAATTCCATATCCACCAGTGCGTTGCCGATGCCGTAAACGTGATATTTCTTCTTCATATTCTTGCCTTAAAAATCGAATAAAGATGTTTGACACAGAGACGCGAGTCACAGAGATATTATTTAAAAAACACTCTGTGTCTCTGTGTCTATTTTTTTGCAATCTGTGTAACGAGTATCAGCAACTCATCCCAGGCGCGATCGGATTTGAATCCGGGCTCCATGCCCTTGCTCATTTTGTCCAGCCGCGCACAGCGTTTCAGAAACTGTTTCCAGCGCGTCGTGTTATGACGCTGCAGGGCCTGGCCAACCAGCGCCCGGCGATTTTCCCAGACCCCGGCCTTGATCACCGCTGCCTCGGCAGACAAACCGGATTCGCTCATTTGCAGCAGGGAACGTACTTCGCGGCTCAGGGCCCAGGCGGCCAGTGTCAACGCTTCACCTTCAGCCTGCAACCCGGCTACCATGCGCACCGCGCGTGACACATCCGCAGCCAGTACCGCATCCACCAGATCATAAACACTGTAACGCGCGCTATCGGCAACCGCGTCCACCACCTGTTGCACACTGATGCCGGTTGCACCGTACAACAACAATAATTTATCCACTTCCTGCGCGGCCGCCAGCAAATTGCCCTCAACCCGTTCCGCCAGCAATGCCGCTGCGCCATTTGCCGGCTGCATGCCGCGATCACGCATACGCTGTTCAATCCAGCGCGGCAATTCGGCAACATTGACCGGCCAGCATTGAATCACCGCGCCCGCTTCATCCAGCGACTTGAACCATTTGCTGTTTCTGGCGGCACTTTCAATTTTACCGGCACTGACAATCAGCACCGCATCATCCGCCGGACGCGCCGCATAAGCCTGCAATACATCGCTGCCCTGCTTGCCAGGCTTGCCCGAAGGCAAACGCAATTCCAGTATGCGTTTATCGGCAAACAGCGACAGGCTGTTACCGGCATCCAGCAACTGCTGCCATTCAAAATGCGCATCCGCTTCCAGCACTTCGCGTTCGTTGAAACCCTGTGCGCGAGCCTTTGCCCGCAGCGCATCAGTCACTTCCATCACCTGCAATGATTCATCCCCGCTGACAAAATAAACCGGCAGAAAATTTTTCTGCAAATGCGCCTTGATCTGATCGGGGCGGAGTTTCATAACGCGGATTTCATTGTGCCTGCGGTGATTGAACAGCTGAACTTTTTTTCTGCGCCACCGCCTGCAGGCGCAACATGATCAACCGCACCATATCCTGCTGCATGTCACGCAACAGATCGGCTTCTTCATCGCTCTTGCCCAGCACATCTTCCGGATCAAACAGAAAATCACGGCTCAGTTCCAGCGTTTGCTCCGGCACAAAAAAATTCCCTGCGCCGCTGAGTTCAATGGCGATGGCGTAATGCAGTTCATATTCACGCACCCGGCCTTTTGAATCGACCGACAACACGCGCTTGCCCTGTTTTTCCCTGATAACACGCAACACGGTTGCTTGTGATTTTTCATCAACCACACCATTCGTATCCGTTACATTCTGCACAATGTGGATGCCACTGGTTTCAAGACTGCGCTTGAGACTGCGCACCAGCTCGCTGTTCATGTTATCGGCCCGGATAACAGTAATCGCCATTTGCGGCGGCAACTGGTAGGCGCCACGCAAATGATAGCCGCATGACGGCAGCAGAAAGCTGCAAGTAACAAGTAGCAAGGAAAACAAAACACAGCGCGTCCTGAAAACAAGAATTTCCGCCCTGACCGGCTTTTTCCTTGTTCCTTGCAACTTGTCACTTGCTATCTTTTTCATATAACCAGATTCACCAGACGTCCCGGCACCACAATTATTTTCTTCGGCTCCTTGCCTTCAATAAATGTTTTGACGTGATTATTCTCCAGCGCCAGTTTCTCGATAGCCGATTTGTCCGCACTCGCCGGCACTTCAATCTTGCCGCGCAATTTGCCATTCACCTGAATCATCAGTTCGATGCTGTCGCGCACCAGAGCCGATGCATCAAATTGCGGCCAGGGTTGTTCAACCGCCGCACCAGTACCGCCCAGACACCGCCACAGTTCATGACTGATGTGCGGCACGATGGGCGACAGCATCAATACGATGGATTGCAATGCTTCCTGCATCACGGCGCGACCCTGCGCGCTGTCA
>JAUPMA010000153.1 GCA_030836935.1 Pseudomonadota bacterium
ATAACCGGGTCAGCATCGCCCATGTCGGTGATTCGCGCCTGTACCGGATGCGTGAAAACAGGCTGGAACAACTGACGCGCGATCACACCCTGCTCCAGGAACTGGTGGATCGCGGTTTGTATTCCAGGGAAGAAGCCAGGCAGTCACTGAACAAAAATCTGGTAACCCGGGCAGTAGGCATAAATCCCACGGTGGAAGTGGACCTGATGGAAGACTTCGCCTATCCGCAGGATATATACCTGCTATGCTCCGACGGCCTGACCGACATGATTGATGACAAGCTGATTGAAGACAGTATTCTCAACTACCGCAGCAACCTCAACCGGGTGGCCACGGAGCTGGTAAGCCAGGCCAAGGCACATGGTGGCAAGGATAATGTATCCGCCCTGCTTGCCATGCCGGTCAAGGCCTTCCCGGCAAATAATGGCTGGCTTTCCAGAATATTTGAATTATTCTCATAACAACAAGTTAACATGCATTGTTAAACCATATACCTAACAAGACAGCTAACAACCAGTACAGCGACGGGTACAAAAATGGCAAGTTTGAAACTGATGTTCGACGGCAAGGTGCAGAAGGAAATCCAGCTCGACAAGGAAACTATCACGCTAGGCCGCAAACCGGATAACGACATCCCCATAGACAACCTCGCTGTCAGTGGCCACCACGCCCGTATTCTCACCATCCTCAACGATTCATTCGTCGAGGACATGAACAGTACCAACGGCACTTACGTTAACGACACGCTTATCAAAAAACATGCACTGAAACACGGTGACGTGATCAAGATCGGCAAGCACGAACTCCGGTACATCAACGAAGCCGCCAGCAACACCGACCAGTTTGAAAAAACCATGATCCTGCGCCCCGATGCCGCCGGCATGAAAGAAGAAGAAGGCGACAAGGAAATCGAGCAATCCGTCAACAAGATCGCGCGTGAAATTGCATCCGCCGACTCCGGCGTCAAAACCGCTGCCGTCAACGCCAGGATTCGCCTGGTAAATGGCGCCAATGCCGGCAAGGAACTGCCGCTGACAAAAATCCTGACCACGCTTGGCAAACCCGGTGTCCAGGTTGCCGCCATCACCCGCCGCCCCGCCGGATATTTTCTGATTCACGTTGACGGTGGTGCCGGGCAAGGCCGGCCAAGAGTCAACGACAGGGAAATCGGCATTCAGGCCCATCCGTTGAACAGCAACGATGTAATTGAAGTCGCCGGCGTAAAAATGACGTTTTTCCTCGAATAGTTTTTTCAGCAACCAAAAAGAATTAACGGCGCTGCAATGCGCCGTTTCTGTTTTCATGCAGACTTTGCTTCAAAAAATCCGACCCGAATCGGCTTGCCTGCTTTATTCAACATCCATGAGACAAATATCCCTTTGATCGTATAAGCTTGTCACCGCCTATCCATTTCATGGAGTCCTGAAAAATGACAAATTCCAGACACAGATGGAAATTTTTTCGTGCCGGTGGCTTCGATCAGGTGCAACTGGATACGGGTGCCGACCTGCTGGCGCTCAGGCAACTGGATCAGAAATTATGGGTAGCGCTCAGCTGTCCCGCGCAGGATATCGAATTCGATCATCGCACACTGGAAATGATCGATAAGGATGGCGACGGCCAGGTGCGCGCCAGTGAAGTGATCACCGCCATTGAGTGGGCTGGCAACCTGCTGAAAAACAGTGACCTGCTGCTTGAAAAATCTGACCAACTGAAACTGTCCGATATTCAGGATGAACACGAAGAAGGCAAAAATATTCTGGCCTCCGCGCAATATATCCTGAAAAGCCTGGGCAAATCACAAACGGCTGAAATCTCGCTGACGGATATGGCAGACATTGAAAAATTTCTGGCCGGTCTGGTTTTCAATGGCGACGGAATTATTTGCGCCACACAAATAACCGATGCCGGGCTGCGCGCCGTCATTGAAGAAATCATTCGCTGCACCGGCAGCGTAGTGGACATGAGCGGTGATACCGGCATTAATCAGTCTCTGACTGACCAGTTTTTTGCGGATATTGCCGCTTATGCCGCCTGGTACAACCAAAGTGAAACCGACGCAGCTATTTTGCCGCTGGGTAATAACACGCAGGCCGCGGCAAACGCATTGCAAGCCGTCAAGGAAAAAATCACTGACTATTTCACGCGCTGCCAGATGGCTGAATACGATGCGCGGGCGTCCTTGCCATTGAGTCGTTCAACAGAAGATTACCAGCGCATTGCCACGCAGAATTTGTCCGCCGCCAGCGCAGAACTGGCCGGTTTTCCACTGGCGGGCATTGCTGCCGGCAAATCCTTGCCGCTGACATCCGGCATCAACCCCGCATGGCAGGAAAAAATAAATTCCCTGCGCAAGCAAGTCATACAGCCGTTACTCGGTGACCAGGAAAATATCAATGCGCAACAGTGGACAAATCTGTGCGAAAAACTCAAACCATTTGAAACCTGGCAAGCGGCCTGTTCAGGCCTGTCTGTTGCCGGTCTTGGCATAACGCGCATTCGTGAAATACTCGCCGGCACCACCCGGGCCGCCATCACTTCATTGATACAACAGGATTTTGCTGTTGAAAACGAAATCAAGGCCATACGCTCGGTAGAACAACTGCTGCGTTACAAACGCGATTTGTACAAACTGGCGTGCAATTTTGTTTCGTTTCGCGATTTTTATTCTGGTAAACAAAAAGCCATTTTCCAGATGGGCACACTGTATCTGGATGGCCGCAGCTGCGAGCTGTGCATCAAGGTTGATGATATAAACAGCCATGCCGGTTATGCGAACTCAAGCGGTGTGTGTCTGGCGTATTGCAA
>JAUPMA010000154.1 GCA_030836935.1 Pseudomonadota bacterium
GATAATTCAATTTCAGCCACAATCAAACCGGCGTTGTCGCCAGAAAACTCATCAATCTCCCACACATGCCGGCCCTGTTTCACAAGGTGCCGCCATTTATCAATTTGCGCAGATTCGCAAAGCCTGTCCAGCATTTCATTGGCTTCATCCAGCGGAATGCCGTATTCATATTCCATGCGGCGCATGGCAAGCTCGGCGCTTTTGATATTGATATTGGCTTTGTCGCCTTCGACACGTATTCTCACCGAAGCTTTGGCAATGACACCGAGATAACCCTGGCGAATGCGCGCACTATGCTCTATATGCTGACGCCAGCTGTCATTTCTCAACAAAAACTTGCGTTCGATTTCTACAGGCATAATCTTTATGGAATCCCGATTTGATCTGGTTGACGACATTATATACGTGAACCACGCGGCGGTTGCGCCGTGGCCGAAGGTGAGTGTTCAGGCCGTCAAAAATTTTGCCGATGAAAATGGCCATGTCGGATCGCGCAATTATGCGCGCTGGCTGAAGGTTGAGCAGGAACTCAAACAGCGTCTGGCCAGCCTCATCCATGCCGCATCGGTTGATGAAATTGCCTTGCTGAAAAACACATCAGAAGGTTTGTCGGTAATTGCTTACGGTCTGGACTGGCTAGCGGGCGATAACATCATTATTGCAGCCGAAGAATTTCCATCGAATCGCATTGTGTGGGAATCACTCACAAGCAAGGGCGTTAGCGTTCAGCTGGTTAATCTGGCAGGCGCTGCCGATCCGGAACAATTACTGATCAACCACATCAACTCGCGCACACGTTTGCTCAGTATCAGTGGCGTGCAATATGCCAGCGGCTTGCGCATGGATCTGCAACGGCTGGGTACGGCCTGCCAGGCACACAAGGTTTTGTTTTGTGTCGATGCCATTCAGCAACTCGGCGCCATACGATTTGATGTACAGGCCGTGCACGCCGATTTTGTAGTCGCCGATGGCCATAAATGGTTATTGGGTCCGGAAGGCCTGGCGCTGTTTTATTGCCGCCGTGAATTATTTGCGCAACTGAAACTTCATCAGTTTGGCTGGCACATGGTGGAAGACTTTTCCGATTTCAGCAAAATGGATCACTGGCAACCGGCACACAGCGCGCGGCGTTTTGAATGCGGCAGCCCGAATTTGCTGGCCGCTCATGCACTGCATGCCAGTGTTGGTTTGTTGCTGAATACCGGTATGGACAAGGTTGAGCAACAGGTACTGGCGAAAGTACAGCATCTGATCAAACTTTTTGGCGCCATAAAAGGCGTGAACATCCTCAGCCCGACACAACCGCAACGCCATGCCGGTATTTTTACCTTTACCACTGGTGAAACCGATCAGGCCCTGTATCAGCATCTGGTTAACCGTGGCGCGATCTGCGCACTGCGCGGTGGCGGCATCCGGTTTTCGCCACATTTTTATACGCCGGATGCAAAACTCGATACATTGGCGCAGTGGGTGAGCGAGTTTATTCATTGAATGGACGTGATTTTTATAGCCAATATCCCGATCAGAAAACTGCGTAGGGTGAGCATCGCCCGCCATTCAAGCACTGGGCAGTGCTCACCCTGCAAAAAGCGCATTATCATCAACACTATGGGCAGTGGAATTTCGTTCAGCTGCTAGACTCTGTGCGTAACTGAAAATAACAACGTCCTTAAGGGAGTTACCCATGCTTACCTGGTTTCTGATACTCATCATTGTTATTGGCATTGCCGCCTACTTCCAGTTACCCCAGATGACCTGGGCCGCCATGATTGGCGCTGTGTTACTGGCATTCAGTTTTTCCGATACCGCCAATCTCGTTACCAGTTTTCTGCTCTGGACACTTTTTCTCACTGTGGTTATTCCGCTCAATGTAGCGCAGATTCGCCTGCAATACATTTCCAAACCCTTGCTGGATTTCATGCGCAAATCCATGCCCAGTATTTCGCAAACCGAACAGGAAGCGCTGGATGCCGGCAGCGTATGGTGGGAAGCCGAACTGTTCAGCGGTGATCCGGATTACCGCAAAATCCGCGAATTACCCGTTCCCTTACTTAATAAAGAGGAACGCGAATTTCTCGATGGCCCGGTTGAGCAGTTATGCAAAATGCTCGACGACTGGAAAATCACCCATGAAGATCACGACCTGCCGCCGGAAATCTGGGCGTTTCTCAAGCAACACCGCTTCTTCGCCATGATCATCCCGAAAAAATACGGCGGCCTGGAATTCTCGGCGCTGGGCCATTCCAGCGTGGTGATGAAAGTGGCCGGCCGCAGTATCACCGCAGCCGTCACCATCATGGTGCCCAATTCGCTCGGTCCCGGCGAATTGCTCATGCACTACGGCACCGAGGAACAGAAAAATCACTACCTGCCACGTCTGGCCAGCGGTGAGGACATTCCCTGCTTTGCCCTCACCGGCCCCGATGCCGGTTCCGATGCCGGTGCCATGCCCGATACCGGCGTGGTGTGCAAAGGTGTGTTTGATGGCAAGGAAATCACTGGTATCAAACTCAACTGGGACAAGCGTTACATCACGCTGGGCCCGGTGGCCACAGTGCTTGGCCTCGCTTTCAAACTGTACGATCCGGATCACCTGCTCAGCGACGAAGCCAACCGCGGCATTACCCTGGCACTGATCAATCCCAAAACACCCGGTGTTGAAATCGGCAACCGCCATTTCACCAGTAACCACATGTTCATGAACGGCCCCAACCGTGGCCGGGATGTATTCATTCCGCTGGACTGGATCATCGGCGGCCCGGATTACATCGGCAAGGGCTGGACCATGCTGATGAATTGTTTGTCCGCTGGCCGTGCCATTTCCCTGCCTGCACTCAGCACCGGCGCCGGCAAATATGTCACGCGCTACACCGGCGCCTATTCCCGCATTCGCAAACAGTTCAAAACGCCCATCGGTCATTTTGAAGGTGTGGAAGAAGCACTGGCGCAGATCGGCGGTAACTGTTACATCATGAATGCAGCGCGCACCCTGACCTTGAGCGCACTCGATGCTGGTGAAAGCCCGTCGGTGGTGTCCGGTATTGTTAAATACCAGCTCACCGAACGCATGCGCAAAGTTGTAAACCATGCACTCGATATCCATGGCGGCCATGGCATTTGCATGGGCCCGCACAATTTCCTTGGTCGCGCTTACCAGGGCATACCCATCAGCATTACGGTTGAAGGCGCCAACATTCTCACCCGCAGCATGATTGTTTTTGGCCAGGGCGCGTTGCGCAGCCATCCCTATTTATTGCGCGAAGTTGCGGCTGTGAATAATCCGGATGCCGAAGAAGGTTTGCTGGAATTTGATGATGCGCTGTTCAGCCACATTGGCTTCATTGCCTGCAACACCTTCCGCAGTTTGTGGCTGGGATTAACCGGCGCCCGACTGGTGGCCGCACCGAGCAAAGGTGCCGCGATGCATTATTACCAGCAGCTCACCCGCATGAGTGCCGCGTTTGCCTTGCTCTCCGATGCCTGCCTGCTGATTCTGGGCGGCTCGTTGAAGCGCAAGGAAAAACTCTCTGGTCGCTTGGCCGATGCCTTGTCGAATATGTATTTGCTCACCGCCGTACTGAAACAGTTCGACGACGACGGCCAAAAAGCCGAAGACTTGCCGTTGCTCAAATGGGCCGCTGAAGACTGTTTGTTCAACACACAGGAAGCCTTGAAAGGCGTGTTGCGCAACTTCCCGATTCCGGCACTGGGCTGGGCGCTCAATTTCATAATTTTCCCGCTGACCAAACCGCATGGCGGCGCTGATGACAAACTCGGCCATCAGGTAGCTCGCTTATTACTGAAACCATCCGATGTGCGTGATCGCTTGACGCGCGATATTCATTTGAATCAGGACCCGAACGATGCCATGGGCCGGCTCGAACACGCACTGCATCTGGTGCTGGAAACCGATGAACTGGAACGCAAGGTTCGTGATGCCATGAAGATTGGATTGATACCGCAATTTCCGGTCAGTGCTGCACTGGCCAAGGCGGTTGAAATCAACATCGTCACCCATGAAGAAGCCAGTCGCCTTCAGGCCGCACACGATGCCACCCGCAATGCGATTCGTGTTGATGAATTCAATTTTGATAAAACCACCAAGAGCTGGAAACCGGTATGAATCCAAACCCAACAAAAGGTCGCGATGTATTCATCGTTGATGGCAGCCGCACACCTTTTCTCAAAGCGCGCGGCAAGCCCGGCGCATTCTCCGCATCCGATCTGGCCATGGGCGCAGCACGGCCGCTGCTGTTGCGTAACAACATTCCGCTGACTGCGTTTGATGAAGTCATCATCGGCTGTGTCATGCCCAGCCCGAATGAAGCCAACATCGCACGCCTGCTCGCCCTGCGTCTGGGATTTCCGCAAACCACACCCGCCTGGACAGTACAGCGCAATTGCGCATCCGGTTTGCAGGCACTGGACTGCGCCTATCGCAACATCGCCAGCGGACAGGGTGAATTGATATTCGCCGGTGGCACCGAAGCGATGAGCCGCGCGCCCATTTTGTATAACGATGCCATGGTGAATTTGTTCGCCGAACTCGCTGCGGCTAAAACGCCGATACTGAAACTCAAGGCCTTGAGTAAATTCCGTCCCGGCCATTTGAAACCGGTTATTGCGCTGGTCTGTGGTTTGTCCGATCCACTGGTGGGCATGTCCATGGGCCAAACCACCGAACAGATTGCTTACCGTTTTGATATCAGCCGCGAACAAATGGATGCGTTTGCTGTGACCAGTCACCAGCGTCTGGCGGATGCGCATGACAACGGCCGCCTCGCTGAAATTGAACCGCTTTATGATAATCGCGGCAAAGCTTTCGATTTTGATGACGGCATTCGCCGCGATTCCAGCATGGAAAATCTTGCCAAACTCAAACCCTATTTCGACCGTAATTACGGCAAGGTCACACCCGGCAACAGTGCACAGGTTACCGATGGTGCCGCCATGCTGATTCTTGCCAGTGCCGATGCGGTGAAAAAATATAATTTACCCGTGCTCGCCAAAATTTCTGACAGCCAGTGGGCCGGTGTTGCACCCGAGGAAATGGGACTCGGCCCGGCACACGCCATGGCACCGATACTCGCGCGCAACAATTTAAAAATAAACGATGTGGATTACTGGGAAATCAACGAAGCCTTTGCCGGCCAGGTTCTGGGTTGTCTCGAAGCCTGGAAACGCGCCGACTATTGCAAGGAAAAATTGGGGCTTGATGAGCCGATTGGTGAAATTGATCATAACAAACTGAATGTGGATGGCGGCGGTGTCAGCCTCGGTCATCCGGTAGGCGCCAGCGGTGCGCGCATCGTGCTGCATCTGGCGAATGTGCTGAAACAAAAAAATGCCAGACGAGGCATTGCCAGTTTGTGCATCGGCGGTGGCCAGGGCGGCGCCATGATGATTGAAAACGTGTAGGAGCGGGCCATGCCCGCGACACATATAAAAAGCCGGAGTCCTCAAATAAACGCAAATGCACGCAAATAAAAACTTTTTTCTTCATTTGCGTTTATTGGCGTTCATTTGCGGACTCATTCTTTTTCAATAAATATTTGAACGCGGCATACGCGACCAATAATCGAATACACTTGCAGGAAATAATCATGTCAAACAAACACTGGACCATCGAACGCGATTCCAAAAATATTGTCTGGCTGCATTTCAACAAAGCCGAATCCAGCACCAATGTGTTGTCGTCTGACGTGTTAAATGAATTGAACCAGGCACTGGATGAAATCAACAGCAATCTGCCCAAAGGTCTGGTTTTTGTCAGCGACAAAAAGAACGGTTTTATCGCCGGTGCCGACATCAGTGAATTCACCACTATAAAAGATCACGCCGAAGCCATGGCCTTCTTGCGCCGTGGTCACGACATCATGAATAAAATCGAAGCCATGAAATGCCCGACCGTGGCCATGATTAAAGGTTTTTGTCTCGGCGGCGGCATGGAACTCGCACTGGCCTGCACTTATCGCATTATGTGTGACGATGCCGGTACCCGCGTTGCCTTGCCGGAAATCAAACTCGGCATTCATCCCGGATTTGGCGGCACCGTGCGCGCCATACAAAAAGCCGGCCCCCTCGCCGCCATGGACATGATGCTCACCGGCAGAATGATTGCAGGCCGAGCCGCCAAAGCCATGGGGCTGGTGAATGAACTGGTGCCGGAGCGCATGTTAAAACGCGCCGCGCTGCATTTTGTTGAAAAGAAACCGGGCGCCAAACCATTGGGTTTCAGCAAAAAACTTCTCAACAATGCATTGGTTCGCCCTCTCATCGCCGCGCAAATGCGCAAGCAAGTTGCATCCAAAGCGATGAAAGAACACTACCCTGCTCCATTCAAATTGATTGACTTGTGGCAACACCACATGGGTAATCCAAAACTCATGCTGGAAAAAGAAATGGAATCGGTTGCGAGTCTGGTAACTGATTACAGCGCACGCAATCTGGTGCGCGTATTTTTCCTGCAAGAAAAATTAAAAACCCTGGGCAAGAAAAATGATTTCGAACCCAAACATGTGCATGTGATTGGTGGCGGCGTGATGGGTGGCGATATTGCGGCCTGGTGCGCATTGCGCGGCTTTAATGTCACCGTGCAGGATCAAAAACCGGAAATGCTGGCGCAAACCATGAAACGTTCGCTCGACATGTTCCAGAAAAAATTCAAAAAAGACAAACGCGCCATTCAGCAATCCATGGATCGCCTCATGGCCGATCATAAAGGGTTGGGCGTGAGACATGCCGACATCATTATCGAAGCGATCTTTGAAGACAAGGATGTAAAACAGAA
>JAUPMA010000155.1 GCA_030836935.1 Pseudomonadota bacterium
CCTGCCGTACAACAGGCCGTTAACCGCATTCAAAGCGAACAGCAAACCCTGGATGCCCTGCAATCCGCACGTGATGCCGGATTTAAATCCATTAGCGTTGATTTGATATACGGTCTGCCGTTGCAAACTGAAAAAAGTTTTGCACAAACACTCGACAGAATTATTGAAATAAATCCGGATAGATTGTCGATATTCAATTACGCGCATTTACCGGAACGTTTCAAACCGCAACGCCGCATCAACGAAGCGGATTTACCGTCAGCCGCCAGCAAACTCAACATTCTCAAAATGAGCATCGAACATTTGACAGCAGCTGGCTACGTTTATATCGGCATGGATCATTTTGCCAAACCCGATGATGAACTGGCCATTGCGCAACAAAACGGTAAGCTGTATCGCAATTTCCAGGGCTACGCCACGCACGCAGATTGCGATCTGATTGGCCTGGGTATTACTTCCATCGGCACCGTCGGCCGCAGCTTTGCACAAAACGTGAAAGAACTGGAAGACTATTACGCCCGCATTGACAACAACCAGCTTGCCATTTTTCGCGGTGTCGAGATTGACGATGACGACATCATCCGTCGCAATGTCATCATGCAGCTGATTTGTCATTTTCATCTCGACATCAAGGCCTGCGAAGCACGCAACAGAATCAACTTTTCCAGTTATTTTGCCGATGAACTGAAGCAACTTGGAAACATGGTAACTGACGGACTGGTGACCATGAATGAAAATCAGATACAAGTCACCGGTGCCGGCCGTTTATTGATTCGCAATATCTGCATGGTGTTTGACCGTTATATCAAAAGTCTTGAACAGAAACGTTTTTCAAGGGCGATATAAAGCAGCTTAAAGTTTAAAGTCATAAAGGATGCCCTGCCTTGCTACTTTAAGCTTTCCACTTTCAACTCCACAGGAGTCCTTACATGCCATCAAAAAGACTGAAAGCATTTCTTGATGAACACGATATCAAATACCTTTCCATCACGCATTCCATGGCATTCACGGCCACTGATATTGCGCACAGCGCGCATATCCGCAGCCGGCACATGGCCAAAACCGTTATTATCAAAATCAACGACAAACTGGCCATGGCCGTTGTACCAGCCAATTACAAGGTAAATTTGCGCCTGCTTTCCGAGGCCGTGCAGGATGGAAAAGTGGAACTGGCCAGTGAACAGGAATTCACCCGTCACTTTCCCGATTGCGAGGTAGGCGCCATGCCGCCGTTCGGCAATCTCTACAATATGGATGTTTACGTTGCCGAACAACTGACTGAAAATGAGCAGATTATTTTTAATGCCGGTTCCCACATGGAACTGATACAAATGGACTATAAGGATTTCGAAAATCTGGTTACGCCTAAATTTGTCATGCTCAATAACGGGTAGATTCATGAATAAAAAACGCCAAAACGACACCAGTCAGACAACACCACGCCAGCAACGCTGCTACAGCGTGAATGGTTTGTGGTATTTCGAACTGCGCGGTGGCGGCCAGCATGGGCCGTATGATTCAAAGCAGGAAATGGAGAATGCCCTCAATGAATTCATCGCCCTGCATGAAGAAATAAAAACCCGCGAATAACATCCATGCCGTGTCGGATACCCTTTGCGACCGATTCACGCGCATCGGATATCTACCGCTTATCTGTTAGTTTTCATCCGGCACTACAATTCTGCATTGATGAATTATGCTCGACGTACCCGTAACCAAATGAACAAAAAGGCACGCTATGGAACTTCCCCGCAACGGTGAAAATCGCAATATTCCGTTTCGCTCCAACCGGTATTTCTGCATCAATGGCGCCTGGTATTTCACCACACGTGAAGGCCCGCAACTTGGCCCTTTCATCGACAAGCGCGAAGCAGAAGCCGAGCTGATGCTGTTTGTTCGTGAAAAAACACTGCAAAACAGCAACATCAGTGCCTGAATAAAAATTTGGACAAGCACGGGAGTTTTTCATGGAATCCAGCCGCCGGGGAGAAAACAAAACCATCCCGTTCCGGACTACCCGTTATTTTTGCAGCAATGGCGAATGGTATTTCATGACTCGCGGCGGCGGACAGCGCGGCCCTTTCGCCAGCAAGCAGGACATGGAAGCCGAGTTAATGCTGTATTTGCGCGAGGAAAACCAGAGTGACGGCTTCATCCGCGACAAATAAACTGCGCGCCAGCAATAGATTCTTGACTTAATATTATTGGAGTTAAGCCCGCTTTAAGTTAGTCATAAGGGCAATTTAAGCTGCCGGTTATAACCTTCGCTGCAACATCACCAGCCAAGGGTATTACCATGAAATTTCCCGCCATCTGCATTCTGCTGGCCGCTGCCATTCCCGGCATTGCGCTGGCAGAAACACCACAACAAATATTGCAATCACATGTGGCCGAAGCAGCCCGGCAAACACCCGGGTTCAGTCCTTCGGCACAACGCGGCCAGGAATTTTTTGGCAAAAAATTCGGCGCCTCCGAAAAAATGCCGGCCTGCTCGACTTGCCACACGGATAATCCGGCCCAGGCGGGCCGCCACATTATTACCAAAAAGAACATCAAGCCGCTGGCGCCGGCAGCCAATGCCGAGCGTTTCACCGACGTTGCCAAGGTTGAAAAATGGTTTCGCCGCAACTGCAAGGAAGTTGTCGACCGCGAATGCAGCGCGGCGGAAAAAGCTGACTTTATCCAGTATCTGATCGAGGTGCGCTGAAATGAAAATACCTGCCCTGTTTCTGTGGCTGACCAGCCTGACACTGCCCGGACTGGCTCTGGCCGATAATCTGCCGACACCCGCCGGTGCACCGCCCGCCTTCAGAACTGAATGCGGCAGCTGCCACCTGGCCTTTCCGCCAGGCCTGCTGATGGCCGCCGACTGGCGGCGCGTCATGGCCGGGCTGGAAGATCACTATGGTGACAATGCCAGTCTGGATGCCAAAACCCGCCAGGAAATCGAGGCTTTCCTTGTGCGCCATGCCGGCCCGGATAAAAAAACCGCCGAGGCCGGCAATCCACCGCGCATTACCGCAACCGTCTGGTTCCGGCGCGAACACCACGAAGTGCCGGCCGGTATCTGGCGCGACCCGCAACTGGGAAGCGCCGCCAATTGCGCCGGCTGCCACCAGCGCGCCGCAGAAGGCCGCTACAGCGAACGCGAAATCGTGATGCCCGGAGGCAAAAAATGGGAGGACTGAAACCGGTCAGGGTATGGGATCTGCCGGTTCGCCTCGGCCACTGGCTGCTGGCAGGCGGTTTTATTCTGGCCTGGCTCACCGGCGACAGTGAAGAATGGCGACTCATACATGTGTACGCCGGCAGCGCAGCCATGGCGGTGGCGCTGTTTCGTGTAGGCTGGGGTTTTATCGGCAGCCATCACGCCCGCTTCTCGTCCTTTGTGCGTGGCCCGGCTGCAGCCCTGGCGTATCTGAAAAGCCTGGGCAGCCTGTCAC
Source organism: Pseudomonadota bacterium (assembly GCA_030836935.1). Lineage (GTDB taxonomy): Bacteria > Pseudomonadota > Gammaproteobacteria > SZUA-229 > SZUA-229 > JACPVK01. Next base: position 3,444 of record JAUPMA010000155.1, read on the forward strand.
CACGCCATTACACCGGCCACAATCCGGCTGGCGGACTGGCCATACTGGGCCTGCTGGCGCTGGCGATTGCCACTGGCGCCAGCGGCTGGCTGGCCTATCAGGAACTGTACGGCGACTGGGTTGCCTCCCTGCACGAAAGCCTTTCCCACCTGCTGCTGGCCCTGATTGCGCTGCATCTGGCTGGCGTCGCCGCCGGCAGCCTTGCCCACGGTGAAAACCTGGTCCGCGCCATGATCACTGGCCGCAAACAGGGCGCAACAGCCGATGACATCCGCCACTCCCGCCCTCTCGCAGCGGTTGTTCTCCTGGTCTGGGTTGTTGCGGCTTCCTGGTGGCTGGCGCAATAATCGACCAGCCTTGTCAACCTGGTGCAGGTGCCTGCGTTAATTCCCTCAAGAGTTGATCAACAATATGGCACAACCACAGCACGCATCGCTCAACCGTTTTCTGGCCAGTGTCGAACGCCGTGCGTACCGCATGGCGCACATCGCCACCGGCAATGCCGATGATGCGCTCGACATCGTGCAGGACAGCATGATGACGCTGGTGCGCAAATATGCCGACAAATCCGAAACCGAATGGGGAGCGTTGTTTCATACCATTCTGCAAAACCGGATACGTGACTGGTACCGGCGCAGTTCGGTCAGCAACCGCCTGCGCAGCTGGCTGCACCAGGATGACGATGACGACGCTGACCCGCTGGATGAGTTGCCGGATCAACAGATGAAAAATCCGGAGCAGAGATTGCAACTGGATGATGCAACCGGGGCATTGAATACCGCTCTGCATGCACTGCCGTTACGCCAGCAGCAAGTTTTTTTATTGCGTAACTGGGAAGGTCTGGACGTAGCGCAAACAGCGCAGGCAATGGGATGCAGTGAAGGCAGTGTTAAAACCCATTATTCGCGTGCCGTGCACTCATTGCGCGCCACACTGGAGGATCACTGGTCATGAACGAAGAACAGTTTTTACATAAAGTTCGCGCTGAACTGGATGCGTCCGAACAATCGCTGGATGCAGCCACTTTATCGCGTTTGAATCAGGCACGGCAAAAAGCACTGGCGCAGGACAAAAAACCGGCGTGGATAATCTGGCTGCCGGCAGCTGCAACCGCCAGCATTGTGGCCGCACTCATTGGCGGTAATTTATTGATACAAAAACCGGATATTGAAAATCACAGCCAGTCCGTTGCTTTCGAAGATATTGAATTACTGACATCGGAAGCCGATTTCGAATTATTGCAGAACATGGACATGCTGGAAGTGATGGCCGACGATGCAAGCTAGGCGGATTTTATTTGCTGCATTACTGGCTTCAATGCCAGTGATTGCCAATGATCAACCCGATACCGAGTTGCTCGAATTTCTTGGCGGCTATGAAATTGAAGTCGATGGCGAATGGGTAAATCCGTTATCGCTTGATCTTGATATGGAAGACACCAGGGCCGAAGTTGCCCAGGAAACCACACAGATACAACGAGGTGATTCTCATGAATAAATTATGGCGCATTCCGGTTTTATTACTGACCCTGCTTGGCAGCCCCGCCATTTTCGCCACCGGCATCGACTGGAACACATTGACCGCTGAACAGCAGAAAGTGTTGCAACCCTTCCAGCCGCAATGGGAACAGATGCCCGCTGAAAAGCAGCTGCGCCTGAGCAAGGGCGCTGAACGCTGGGCCGCCATGACACCGGAACAAAAACAGAATGCCCGGCAGCGTTTCCAGCAGTGGCGCGAACTGCCGCCGGAACAGCGTGAACTGCTGCGCGCACGATTTGAACAATTCAGGCAGATGTCGCCGGAAGAGCGTGCCGCCTTGCGCAAGAAACACGAATGGTTTCGTAACCTGCCGCCGGAACAGCGCGAAAAAATGAAAAAACGCTGGCAGGATTCAACACCGGAACAACGTAACGAAATGCGTGAACGCATCCGTAACACCA
>JAUPMA010000156.1 GCA_030836935.1 Pseudomonadota bacterium
CAGGGAAATGCCTGCTTTTGCAGGTTCGCGTTACTACAGGCTCCTTGCCCTTCGCCCTGCGGGCCAGCTTCGCTGTTCAAAATCGCTCCGGGCGCTTTTGTCAGGCGAACGCTTTTATTGCCCATCATTTTTGGTGAAATATTCAGGCTAGAAATAACCAGCCAGGCCAAGCCGTATATCCCTTTCATTTAATATCTCACTCCGTCGCAACATATATTCCATGCGCAACGCATAGCGCCGTGACACATCCCATTGATAACCGGCATTGAATAATTTTCTGGTTTCTTCATATCCGGCAAAACCATTTTGCCATTTTCCATCCAGCAACAAACGGCCTGAAAATATCTTGCCGCGCACACCGGCATGCACGCCAAGATAGGCGGCTTCGCCCGGCTCTCCCTGCGGCGCGGTTTCGATTTCCAGATCAGCCAATGCAAAAAAGTGCAGCACAGATACCTTTGCACTCAAACCCAGACCACCCTCGGCATAAAAGACTTTTTCATCGCTGATACGATACATGCCCAGATTTATTTCACTGGATAGTGGCATCTGCCATGGCTGCACAGGTGAATAGGATTGCATACCGAATATTTTCAGTTGCTGTAACTGTGCGTAATCTGCTTCCGGGTAATACCGCACGCGCAAGGACAAAACTTCAAGTTCCGCACCTTCAATCAAACCCGAATCATCATCCAGCCAGTCATGCAAGGCCGGACGCAATCCGAATTCGGCATAACGCTGTTGTTCATGTTTGCCTGCTGCAAAATGCCAGCGCGCCGAATCGTGACTGTCCTGCGGATCAGGATTACTGAATGGTTGCCAGTTTGCCGAAGCAATTAATTGGCTGCGTTGTGATAGCAGCGCCTGTGCATCCTTGTCCCATAACTGGCGGATTTCAGTTGCCAGCTCCAGCACACGCGCGTAATCCGGTTTATTTTCCCGCGCGCCAGCCAACCTGCAATCTGTGCAAGACGACGGCTGGCAATCCGTTCGCTCCGCACAATCCATGGCCAGGGTTTGCAGCGGCGCATCCAGCTGTACATACATTTGTGCAATACGACTGGCGCGCGCCGGCCGGTATGCGCTGCTTTCAATCAAACCGGCATCGCGCACACTGCGCACTGTATCCACCGGTATGGCATAAAGCAAAAACCGGTCTTGCGTTAACTGCATGCCAGGGCGCGCCACATCCAGCAGTGACAACAACTGAAAAGCACAATTCTCACGCAAAAAATAATAATCAATCTGCTTGTCGCGCAATTCCCATACATGGTTCAGCAGCTGATCAATTTCTTCACTATCCAGATTCAGTGAATATTCCCGGATGTCACGATGTTCAATATCACCGTAATCAGTAACGGTTTGATAATAAGGTTGCACCGCAAACACACCGGGATAGCCACCAAACACGCCCTTGTAAACATAGGACAGCACATTATCCTGCGTATCCGGTCTGGCTGCATAACTTAATGTGTACGCCAGCAGTGGTGACTTTTCATTTTGATCAAATCGCAAAAATGTATGACCAAACATGGATGCAGGATTCTGCAAATACATCGACGGAAACAGCAGGGTAAGATGCTGCGCCGCCAGTTTCTGTTTCCAGCTGTCAAGCTCCGCACATTCAGCTTTTGTCCCCATATCCAGGAACCGGCTCAGCCAGTGCCAGCGCGCAGGAAAACGACAGGCCATGGCGGAATCTTCACTAAACGCACGAACGGTTGCATCCAGTTCCGCTTCAGCATCCATCCGGCCATTTACTGAAAGAAAAAACTGCGGATCGGCGACTTCGCTGCGATTCACACCTGTAAATCCGCTGCGCATGTGAATCAGGTTGAGCCAGGCGGGATTGTCCTCCAGATCAAGCTGGTGAGCCTGTTCAATCAGGGCATCCGGCGCAGCGACAGCCTCGGCTGAAAAAAACAACAGGCCAGACAACATGACGCTCCAAAAATTGTTAGGTAGAATGGCGACCACTTTATTCACTCAAAGAACTCCCATGCGCGTATCCAAGTATCCCTTATCCACCATCAAAGAAACACCCAACGATGCCGAAGTGGTCAGCCATCAGCTGATGCTGCGTGCCGGCCTGATCCGCCGCCTTGGCTCCGGACTCTATACCTGGATGCCGCTGGGCCTGCGCGTACTGCGCAAGGTGGAAAAAATCGTGCGCGACGAAATGGACAAGGCGGGCGCGCTGGAAGTATTGATGCCTGCCGTGCAACCTGCAGAACTGTGGCAGGAAACCGGACGCTGGGAAGTCTTCGGCCCGCAAATGCTGAAAATAAAAGACCGTCACGAACGCGATTTCTGTTTTGGCCCCACACATGAAGAAGTCATCACCGATCTGGCACGCAAGGAAATCAAAAGTTACAAGCAGTTGCCGGTTAATTATTACCAGATACAAACCAAATTCCGCGATGAAATCCGTCCGCGTTTTGGCGTAATGCGCGCCCGCGAATTTTTGATGAAAGACGCCTATTCATTCCACATGGATCAGGCCTCGTTGCAACAAACATACGACGACATGTATCGTACATACAGCAATATTTTCAGCCGTATTGGTCTGAATTTCCGCGCCGTCATGGCCGACACCGGTGCCATTGGTGGCAGCAATTCACACGAGTTTCATGTGCTTGCCGATTCGGGTGAAGACGCCATCGCCTTTTCCAGCAGCAGTGATTACGCCGCCAATATTGAAAAAGCGCAAACCTTGCCACCCACCACAGCACGCGCTGCGGCAACACAAACCATGCAAACCGTGGACACACCCAAAACACACAGCATTGAAGAAGTGTGCGCACTGCTGAAAATCAAACCGCAGCAAACCGTCAAAACATTACTGGTGGCCGGTGAGAACGGCAACGTAGTTGCCCTGGTATTGCGTGGCGATCACATGCTGAATGAAATCAAGGCTGGCAATTTGCCGCAAGTTGCCTCACCAATGCGTTTGGCCAGCGATGCAGAAATTCGTGCCGCCGCCAATTGCGGCGCCGGATCCATTGGCCCGGCCGGATTAAAAATTATGGTAATTGCCGATTATGCAGCGGCGCATCTTGCCGATTTTGTTTGCGGCGCCAATATTGACGGCAAACATTTAACCGGCGTGAACTGGGGACGGGATTTACCTGAACCTGTCACCGCCGATATTCGCAATGTGGTAGCAGGCGATGCCAGCCCCGATGGCAAAGGCACACTCTCCATCGTGCGCGGCATTGAAGTGGGACACATCTTCCAGTTAGGCAACAAATATTCGCAAGCCATGAACGCAACCGTACTCGACGAAAAAGGCGCTACCCAGGTGATGACCATGGGTTGTTACGGCATTGGAGTATCGCGTGTGGTGGCGGCGGCTATCGAACAGAATCACGATGCCAACGGAATTATCTGGCCACAGGCTATTGCACCGTTTGATGTAGCCATCGCACCCATCAACATGCA
>JAUPMA010000157.1 GCA_030836935.1 Pseudomonadota bacterium
GGATGTCGTCCTTGATGTTCTCGCGCCGTATCTGCACTTCGCGAACTTTTTCATCGTAGTTGACTACCTGGCGATAAACGCGCTGGTAATATTCCTGCGATTCCTTTTCACTGCAACCTTCACCCCAGAACATGCAGGCGCCGCCAAGTTTGTTCAGCTTGTCAAGGCGGTCTGCCAGTTCGCTGAGCAACACATAACGCGGACGATCCACAAACAGCAAATCCAGATCCGAATCTGCCAGACGCAAATCATTTTCCAGCTCTGCAATGCGTTGCTGGGCGTTTTCAATCTTCTGATTGATTTGCTGCTGTTGTTGGCTGATATCCTGGCTCACACATCAACCCTGGTTTTTGTCCTGACTGGCTTTCTCAATTACCGCCAGAGAAATTTTGCCATAGCCCGCATTGGTGCAGCTGGACATGATTTTTTTCAGCAATCTGAAAGGTACTGTTTTATGCGCCAGTATGGTTACTTCACTGCTCTCGGCAATGGTTTTGGTACTGGTGCCGATGACGCGCGCTTTTTGCCGCAACAATTTATCTGAAATCGGCTGGAACACCGGACTTGTCTCAGCAATGATTTCCTGCACTGTACCAACCGGCTCGCCCATTACCAGCACCATCTGTTCCGTTACCATCACCACTACGGTTTCGCGCGGTTTGGATTCAACCACTGAATCCGGCAAACTCACTTCCTTGGGTGGTGTCATCACATCGCTGGAGCCTGAATTGATCAGCAAAAAGAATACAAGAATGGTGAAGACATCCATGAGCGATGTCAGATTGAGTTTGGCTGCCTGATTGCGTTTGCTGCGCTCCATGCGCCGCATGCGGCGTGAATCATTCATCGCATAATTCCTGAATTACCATCGCCAGGCCTGTCATTGCGGCGCGTCTCCTACCGAAATATTCGGAAACAGTTCCACCTTTTGCACAAGCAATTCACCTGTCTGACGCACTTCAACCGTGCGCACGGCATCCATTACATGCACCAGCGTTTCATATTGAATATCCGCTTCCATCAACACAGTGGCTTCCTGCCTGTCCGGCACCCTGGCCTTGAGTTCAACCAGAAACGCCGACAGTTTTTTCAAATCATACTGGTTGTTGTCCTTTGGAATACTCACCAGAATGGATTGTCCATTACCCACTTCAATAAACTGTTCCCGCACAATCACCTCAACCGAAAGAACCGGCTGGCTAACCGCGCTGGAGCCGGATGAAACCGGCAAATCGAGTTCCAGAATATTCACTCGCGAAAATACGGCGTTAATCAGCATGAACGGAATCAGGATCACCATCAGATTGAGAAAGGTAGTGATTTCCAGCTCTGCCGGTTCCTTGCCGCCACGCCTGTAGTGTTTGCGCTTGGCCATTATCAGGCACTGCTCTTGGCGGCCAGGGCAGACTGGCGTTTGGCATATTCGGCAATAATGTTCAGCGTTTTAACCGATGCCATTTCCAGACTGTCGATAATCTCGCCGGTTTTTGCCGTCAGCATGGCATGAACAATCAGTAATGGAATACCAGCCATCAATCCCAGTGCTGTTGTATTCATCGCCACCGAAATACTGTCTGACAGCATGTCTGCCTTTTCTGCCGGATTGGCATTGGCCACCGCAGTAAACGCTTCAATCAAACCCATTACCGTTCCCAGCAGGCCCAGCAAGGTTGCGATGTTTGCAAACAGGGCGACATAGGCTGTGCGTTTTTCGAGCTGCGGAATAATTTCCATCATGCTTTCTTCCATGGCGATTTCGATGTCATCGCGACGGCGCACCGAACCCTGTCTGGCCAGGCCCATGTTGAGTAATCGACCAATCGTAGAACCATCGTCACCGATCAGTTCTCGCGCCTTGTCAAAATCGCCTTCTTCCAGCACCGGATGCAGTCTTTCCCATACCTTGCGGTTGGCGCCACGCACGCTGGTCAGTTTGATCCAGCGCTCAATGGCAATGGCTGTACCCAGGGCAAAGACAACAAGAATGGGATACATCCACACGCCACCTTCCTGTATAAATTTCACTATAAGTTCGATCACGCCCATCACTCAGCTCCTCGCATTAACCCTGTTCGTTAATAATCTCATTGGCCATTCACTAGCTGATAATAATTCAGCTCGCGCATAAAAACTTCTTTATCCACCGGCTGCATGCGTTCATCCAGCAGGCCACTGGTCAGACTGGTTTCAACACCCACCTGCGAATCTTTCCACGGCACAATGTACAAAGACTTGGGGGCTTCCTTGTTGCCGATAATGGAAATACCGGACAGCTCCTTGACTTCATTTGCAGTTTTCTTTGCCACCAGTTTTTTTTCCGGTTTGCTATCTTCGGCCAGTGCGTTTGTTATCGTGAACATAAACAGCAAAATGAAAATGATCTGTTTCATTATTGACCTGCCCTGCGTTTGATATCCGCAATCCAGATGGTTACTGTCTTGTCATCCGGCACATATTCAAGATAGCGTTCATATTGCTGCAACGCGCAATCAACATCACGCAGATAAATTTCGCAGAGAATACCC
>JAUPMA010000158.1 GCA_030836935.1 Pseudomonadota bacterium
AGGCAATACCACTAAAAGATTTGACGGGAACTGCGTCATCCATCGAAAACATGCTGGCCCGTTAGCAGAGTCATGACCTGAATGGCACTTGATTAAGTGAACGTGGGCATTGTCCACCGTTAATCATGCACGGCTGAGCCGAAGCCATAAACAATCTGGAAGTCTGCACCCCCACCCCAAACCCTCCCCCCTCAAGGGGGAGGGAGATTCGGTGTGCTGCGCACAAATTATTCGCGTGTCACCTTCACACGCAAGAACCCCGCCGCCCCAAACCCTCCTTCCTCAAGAGAGAGATTCAGTGTGTTGCGCACAAATTATCAGCTGCGGCGAATTTCAGATCTGAAAAACTTCCCCGGTCTTCAGCTGGTGCAGCGACCATTCATTGCCCATTGCGGCATGGCATTCGTCCATGATGCGCTGTTCTTCGCCGGGTTTGAGATGTGAGATGCCCAGTTGCGGACGGTGCCGGAATTTTTTCAGGTCTTCGGCCAGCAGGCTCGGGCAGTAATGTTTGGCGAGTTGTGATAATTGCAGATCGTGGTTGGCAAAGGCTGATTCCATAATCATGAAATCGATTCGCGGATACTGGTTCAAGCGCGTCCACAGGACATCATTGGTGCTGGTGTCGCCACTGTACACCAGGGTGCGGCCACCGCTGGTTACGGCGTAGGCGCAGGCTGGTACGGTGTGGCTGACGTCGATCATTTCGATTTGCCGGCCGTTGAAGTCGATTACATCGCCGGGTTGCATGGGCCGGAAGATCATCACCGGGTTCTGCCTGTTCGGCAGTTCGGAGAAATCCGGCCAGATTTTCCAGTTGAAAATATGCCGGCGCAGTATTTCGATGGTTTCGGCGCGCGCATGTATTTCAAGCGGCTGTTTCAGACTGGAAAACAGGGTGTCCACCAGCAGGGGGATGCTGAGAATGTGATCCATGTGGCTGTGGGTAATGAAAATGCGCCTGAGCTTGCGCATTTCGTCCATGCCCAGGTCACCAACACCGGTGCCCGCGTCGAGCAGGATGTCGTCATCAACCAGGTAGGACGATGTGCGTAGTTGCTGGCCAATACCGCCGCTGCATCCGAGTATGCGTAACTGCATGATTGTTGTTTTCCTGCTTTATCTGCCTGCACTGACTTGCTGGCAAGCAGCTGATAATTCTGGCATTTTTACCGGGCCTGATCAGATAGCCAAATCAGTATAGGTGAAAATACGTGGCAAGTAACAAGCCGCAAGGAAAAGCTTTTACTTGCCACAGGCTACTTGTTACTTGCCACTTACAGCTTGTACCCTATCGCCACTTCATACAGCAGGCTCTGTTTAGAAAAATAATGACTGACTTTTACGCCTTTCTTGCCCTTGCCCTTTATCTGTTGTGTTCATGGCTGCTGCTGTTGCGCATCCAGGGCAATCCGTTATGCACCCGTTATCCGGTTACGTGGCTGCTGGCGCCGGGTTTTGCCGCAGTGTTGCTGCACGCACTGGCGCTGTATCACAGCCTGATTACACCGGCCGGCTTGCAGTTTGGCCTGTCGGGAGCGGCGTCTGTCATTGGTGCCGTGATCAGCCTGCTGGTTCTGCTGATGTCGGCAAGACGCCAGACCATTTTGCTGGCGGCCGTGGTATTGCCTGTCACGGGCCTGTCGATTTTGCTGGAACGGCTGTTTCCGGTTTCGCATATCCTGCCGCCAGGCAGTGCCAGCGGCCTGAAAATTCATGTACTGGTTTCGATTATTGCCTACAGCCTGCTGGGTCTGGCGGCGCTGATTTCCATTATTCTGGCCATGCAGAATCATCTGCTGCATAACCACCGCAGCGGCGGCGTGCTGCGCCATTTGCCGCCGTTGCAAACCACCGAAAAACTGATGTTCGATGCCATCACCGCCGGTTTTCTCGGTCTGACGCTGGCACTGGCATCCGGCCTGGTATTTCTTGATAACCTGTTTGCCCAGCATCTGGCGCACAAAACCGTTTTGTCCATTATTGCCTGGGGGGTGTTTGCCGGTTTACTGACCGGCCACCGCCTGCTGGGCTGGCGTGGCCGCACAGCCATCCACTGGACCCTGAGCGGTTTTGCCTTTCTGATGCTGGCCTATTTCGGCAGCAAGCTGATGCTGGAAGTGATTCTTGCCCGCTAACCCGTTGCCGCAAGGAGTCACCTGCCGTGCAGGACATTGATACCGATACCCTGGTTATCATTTTTCTGGTGCTGATTGCCCTGTCGGCATTTTTTTCAGCATCCGAAACCGGCCTGATGACCCTCAACCGTTACCGGCTGAAGCATCTGGCGGAAAAATTCGCCGGTGCCCGCCTGGCACAATCGCTGCTGCAACGCCCCGACCGTCTGTTAGGCGTGCTGTTGCTCAGCAGCAACCTGGTCAATGCGCTGGCATCCACGGTCGCCACCATCATCATCCTGCGCCTGTATGGCGAGGATTACGCCCTGGCAGCCGGTTTCGTACTCGGGGCGGTGCTGCTGATATTCACCGATCTGGCGCCCAAAACCCTGGCGGCCATCCGGCCCGAGCGCGTCGCCTTTCCTTCAGCCTATGCGTTCACGGTATTGCTCAAGCTGCTTTATCCCCTGGTTTACGCTTCCAACTGGCTGGCCAACGGTTTGTTGCGGCTGTTTGGCGTGCGCACCGACAAGATCAAGCACGAAGGCGTCAGCGTTGAGGAATTGCGCACCGTCGTCATGGAAGCCAGCCATCTGGTACCCAGCAAGCATCAGGACATGCTGCTCGGCCTGCTCAATCTGGAAAACGCCACGGTGGAAGACATCATGGTGCCGCGCAATGAAATCATTGCGCTGAATCTGGATG
>JAUPMA010000019.1 GCA_030836935.1 Pseudomonadota bacterium
ACATGAAAACCGGCCACAATTTCCGATTCACCTTCAGCTACGTCAAACGGCGCACGATTGGTTTCGGCTATACCAGAAATAAAATACACAAAAAACAACGGCAACAAAGGCAGCACAAACCAGTTTTGCACACCGCCCTGTTGTTTATTAACAATATCACCCAGATTCAAACTGCCGCTGGCCATCAACACGCCCACCAGCGCAAAACCCATGGCAATTTCGTAAGCCACCACCTGCGCTGCCGAACGCAGCGCGCCCATCATGGCGTATTTGGAATTGGATGCCCAACCGGCAATGATGACGCCGTAAACACCCATGGAAGTCAACGCAAGGATATACAGCAGGCCCGCATTCAGATTTGCCAGCACCATGCCATCATCAAACGGCATTACGGCCCAGATTGCCAGGGCCGGACCAATCGACAGAACCGGTGCAACCAGAAACAGAAACCGGTTGGAGTTGGTGGGAATGATGATTTCCTTGAACATCAATTTAACGGCATCAGCAATCGGTTGCCCCAGCCCCCACAAACTGAAACCGAAAAATCCGACACGGTTCGGCCCGATGCGCACCTGCATGAAACCGATCACCTTGCGTTCAAGATACGTGACATAAGCCACACACACCATTAACGGCAACATGATCACCACAATGTGGACAACAACCGGAATCAGCGTTTGCAGCCACGGCGGCAGCAGATTCCAGTACGGCAGCGATGTGAGTAATGATTCAATCATGTTCAGCCCTGTTCGTTATACCGGCTCGATTTCTATGGTGCCAAATGTTGCACCCAGCGCAACCGTGCTGGCCGTTGCCGCTGCAATCCAGACGCAACCATCGGGAATATTTTCATCAATAGCCAGCGACAGGTAGGCCTGGCCACCAGACTGTGTGACTTTTACTTTTTCTGCATGCAGCACGCCACTGGCCTGCGCCTGCCGGCTGTTGATGCGCACAGCCGATTGCACAGCCGCATCAACTGTTTGCTGCAAGGCCGTGGCACGGCGCACCAGCGCATCCACGGCATAGATTGGTGCGTCGCCCATGCGTTGCAGCGCGCCGCTGGATTTTTCTGCAGCCGTTGCGCGTGCTGCCAGTTTGTTATTTAACTGCAAGGTCTGGCATTGCACTTTCAATTCATCTTTCACATCCTGTGATGACATATATTCAAAGCCGGCCACATTAAACAGGTTGCCCAGCACGCGCACAATTTTCCAGCCCGGACGTGATTCGCCAAACGGTTGCGTTACGCCCTGGAAGCTCTGCCAGAAACCTTCACCATTCACATAGGTGCCGGATGTTTCGGTAAAGGTTGCCAAAGGCAGAATTACATCGGCATAAGACTTGATACTGTCCGTGACAAAACTGCTCACCGCTACAACAAATTCTGCTGCTCTGGTGATGTTCATTGCCATGCCGGAATTGGCACAGTCAAATTCCGGTTCAATATTGAAAGTAATAATTGCCTTGGCCAGCATGTCGCTGTACGGCTTGCCGGCAACTGCGGGCGCAGCACCAGCCGCACCACGATGCGGCACCGCGCCGGCCAGCCAGGCACCGGCTGAATTGGCGGCTTCGGGCAAATAACCGAAAACGCTGCCGGTTGATTCTGCAATCGCTGCGGCCAGCTGGCGGATGGTTGAAAAATACGGGTGCTGTGCCGCGATATTGCCCAGCAGTACCGTGGAACTGGCGGCCTGTTTTAATTTATTCGCAATTTCCTGATGCACCGTTTCAACTTTTGCGGCACCAAGCAATGCCGACAAATGTGCAGCATTGACACCACAGGCTTTGGCAATGGCGGCCAGCTGTTGCACCATGTCTGCCGACACGCATTCATGCGCCACCGGCAAATGCCAGTCGAATTTTCGCGGATTGACGAAACAGATTTGTGCATTGCGGTTAATGGCCGCCTTGCGCAAGCGGTGCGCAATCAGCGGCTGATCCTTGCGCACATGCGAACCGATCAGCAATGCCGCATCAAGTTTTTCCAGTGCTTCAATATTTTGTCCAAGCCAGGGCATTACCGGCGCAATATCCTGATCGGAAAAATCTGTCTGGCGCAAACGGTGATCAATGTTGCCACTGCCCACGCCACGAGTCATTTTTTGCAACAGATACAGTTCTTCCAGCGTGGCATTTGGTGAAGCCCATACGGCGAGCGCATCGGCGCCAGAATTTTTCAGCACCGCCTGTAAACCATTAACCGCTATTTGCAATGCTTCATCCCAGGTAGTTTCACGCCAGTCATCGCCTTTTTTGACCATGGGCCGCGCTAACCGGTCTCTGGCATATAAACCCTGATAACTGAAACGGTCACGATCAGAAATCCAGACTTCGTTCAGTGATTCGTTTTCACGCGGCACCACGCGCACCACCTTGCCACGCCAGGTGTGTACAAAGATATTGGATCCAACTCCGTCATGCGGCGCAATCGCCGGATGCTGCTGCAATTCCCAGGCACGCGCGGTGAAGCGCGAAGGCTTGGCTGTAAGCGCACCCACCGGACACACATCAATCGCATTACCGGACATTTCCGAATCCACAGATTTTTCGATGAACGTACCAATCACCACACGGTCACCGCGATCGGTCGCGCCCAGCTCGCGCATGCCGGCAATTTCTTCGCCAAAACGCACGCAGCGTGTGCATTGAATGCAGCGGGTTAATTCTGTTGCAATCAGCGGGCCGATATCTTTATCAAACACCACACGCTTGACATCAGTGTATTGCGACACATCACCACCAAAACCAACTGCCACATCCTGCAATTCGCATTCACCGCCCTGATCGCAAATCGGACAATCCAGCGGATGATTGATGAGCAAAAACTCCATTACCGCTTTTTGCGCGGCAATGGCCTTGGCTGATTTGGTGTGCACAATCATACCGGGCATGATGGGTGTTGCGCAGGCCGGCATCGGCTTGGGCGCTTTTTCCACTTCCACCAGACACATGCGGCAGTTGGCGGCAACAGATAATTTTTTGTGATAACAGAAACGTGGAACATGAATACCCGCCGCATCCGTTGCCCTGATCAGCATGGAACCCTTGGGCGCTTTCAGTTCCTGACCATCAACTGTAAAGGTGACCAGTTCTTCGCTCATGCTGCGCCCACCATACTGCGTTTGTGTTGAATGTAATATTCGAATTCGTGGCGATAATGTTTAATGAAACTGCGCACCGGCATGGCGGCAGCATCGCCCAGCGCGCAAATGGTTCGACCTTCAATTTTGCTCGCCACATCATCAAGCCTGTCCAGATCTTCCGGCAGACCTTTGCCTTCGACGATGCGCGTCAGCATCCGATACAGCCAGCCGGTGCCTTCGCGGCACGGCGTACATTGACCGCAGGATTCGGAAAAATAAAAACGCGAAAGACGTTGCAGCACTTTCACCATGTCAGTGGTTTCGTCCATCACAATCACCGCGCCCGAACCGAGCATGGAACCGCCGCCCTTGGCGATGGAATCGTAATCCATGGTCAATTCCATCATGATGCCGGCAGGCACTACCGGCACGGAAGAACCGCCGGGAATCACCGCCTTCAGTTTGCGGCCATCGCGCACACCGCCTGCAAGTTGCAACAAATCCCTGAACGGCGTACCAAGATTGATTTCAAAGTTGCCCGGCTTGTTAACATGGCCGGACACGGAAAAACATTTCACACCACCCGCAGTCGGTACACCAAGTTTGGCAAACCATTCACCGCCATTACGAATGATGCTGGGCACCGATGCCAGTGATTCCGTGTTGTTGATAGTTGTGGGCTTGCCATACAAACCGAAACTCGCCGGAAACGGCGGCTTGAAACGCGGCTGGCCTTTCTTGCCTTCGAGTGATTCGAGCAAGGCTGTTTCTTCACCGCAAACATAAGCACCGGCGCCGAGTGTCGGATACAAATCAAAATCCACACCGCTTTTTAAAATATTTTTGCCCAGCCAGCCTTTGGCGTAGGCTTCTTTTACAGCGCCTTCAAAATGCAGATAGGGTTCATCCATGAATTCGCCACGCATGTAGTTGTAACCGACGGTGGCACCAATGCAGTACCCGGCAATAGCCATGCCCTCCACCAGCGCGTGCGGATTGAAACGCAGAATATCGCGATCCTTGCAGGTGCCGGGTTCGGACTCATCGGAATTGCAGACAATATATTTTTGCCCCGGTGCATTGCGCGGCATAAAACTCCATTTCAGGCCAGTGGGAAAACCCGCACCACCACGACCGCGCAAACCGGATTTTTTGACTTCTTCAATCACCTGTTCCGGCGGAATTTTTTCCCCGAGAATTTTTTGCCAGGCCTGATAACCACCGATCTTCAGATAATTTTCCAAAGACCACTGGTTGTCAGGAAATTGCAATGTGGCGTAACAGACTTCGTTGGCCATGTTTACTCCAGACCATCAATAATCTCATCCACTTTTTGTGGCGTGAGATTGGTGTGATACACATGATTAACCTGCATCATCGGACCGCCGGCGCAAGCCGCCAGGCATTCTTCTTCTTTTTTCAAATAAATGCGGCCATCGGCGGTGCTCTCACCCAGCTTGATACCAAGTTTCCTTTCCAGATGATTCACGATGGTGTCCGAACCCATGAGCATGCAACAGACATTGGTGCAGATGGCGATGTTGTGGCGCGCCACCGGTTTCAGTTCATACATGGAATAAAAACTGGCAACTTCATACACGGCAATTTTATCCATGGCCAGATAGTTCGCCACGGCATCCATCAGCCCGGTAGTGAGATAGCCATTATTCTGGTGCTGCGCAATGCGCAACGCGGCGAGTACAGCGGACTGTTTCTGATCCGCCGGATAACGTTTTATCCAGTCGTCGATTTCATGCAGCGAATGTGCATTGAGTATGGAGTTGCTTGCGCTCATTTTTCTTTAATCTGTTAGAACCAAGTTATTAGCAAGTACAAAAAATAAAAGCCTGTCGCGAAGACGCGAAGACGCGAAGAACGCAAAGAGTATTTCTTTTTCATGCCTTATTACTTTGCGTCTTTGCGCCTTCGCGTCAAATCTTTTGTTACCTATCGATCAATCTCACCAAACACAATATCCTGCGTACCAATCACCGCCACCACATCCGCCAGCATGTGACCACGAGTCATTTCATCCAGCGCCGACAAATGCGCAAAACCCGGCGCGCGAATTTTTACGCGATAGGGTTTGTTGGCACCGTCTGAAATCAGGTACACGCCAAATTCACCCTTGGGATGCTCCACGGCCGCATAGGCTTCACCGGCCGGCAAACAGAAACCTTCGGTAAATAATTTGAAATGATGAATCATCGCTTCCATATCCGCTTTCATTTCTTCACGGCGGGGTGGCGCAACCTTGTAATTGTCTGTCATTACCGGGCCGGGGTTGTTGCGCAGCCATTCAACACACTGCCTGATAATGCGATTGCTCTGGCGCATTTCTTCCATGCGCACCAGATAACGGTCATAACTGTCACCATTGGTGCCGACCGGAATATCAAATTCCATGCGATCGTACACTTCATACGGCTGTTTCTTGCGCAAGTCCCAGGCGATGCCGGAACCACGCAACATCGGGCCGGTAAATCCAAGTTGCAGCGCGCGTTCCGGTGTGACGATGCCGATATCCACCAGACGCTGTTTCCAGATACGGTTATCCGTCAGCAAAGTTTCGTATTCATCCACATAGCCAGGGAATCGTTTGGTGAAATCATCAATGAAATCCAGCAACGAACCGCTGCGCACTTCATTGAGTTTGTCTGTTTCTTTTTTGCTATGCCATTTTGATGGTTTGTATTTCGGCATGGAATCCGGCAGATCGCGGTACACGCCACCGGGACGGTAGTAGGTTGCATGCAAACGCGCGCCGGAAACCGCTTCGTAGCAATCCATCAAATCCTCGCGCTCGCGGAAGGCATAAAGAAATATGGTCATGGCGCCAACATCCAGGCCATGCGCGCCAATCCATAACAAATGATTCAACAGGCGTGTAATTTCATCAAACATCACACGAATGTATTGCGCACGAATCGGCACATCAATGCCGAGCAGTTTTTCAATGGCCAGAACATAACCGTGTTCATTACTCATCATTGACACGTAGTCGAGACGATCCATGTAACCGATGCTCTGGTTATAAGGTTTGGATTCGGCAAGTTTTTCCGTAGCACGATGCAGCAAACCGATGTGCGGGTCGGCACGCTGGATTACTTCGCCATCCATTTCCAGCACCAGACGCAACACGCCGTGCGCCGCCGGATGCTGTGGCCCGAAGTTCAATGTGTAATTGCGAATTTCGGGCATTATTTCTTACCTGCATCTGAAGTCAGATCAAAATACCGGTTGTCTTCACGTATCACGCGCGGCACCAGCACACGCGGTTCAATACTCACCGGCTGATAAATAACGCGTTTCTGTTCCGGGTCGTAACGCATTTCAACATGGCCGGAGAGAGGAAAATCTTTACGAAATGGATGACCGACAAAACCATAATCGGTAAGAATGCGGCGCAAATCCGGATGGCCTTCAAAATGAATACCGAACAGGTCAAATGCTTCGCGTTCATACCAGTTGGCGGAATTCCAGATATTGATTACCGAAGGCACGCGCGGGAATGATTCATCTTCAGTGTACACACGCACGCGCAGGCGCTGATTGTGCTGCACAGACAACAAATGGTACACCACTGCAAAACGCGGCCGTCCTGATTTTGCCGGTGGCAATTCATCACCAAAGCTCATGTAACCATGTGTCGCAGTTTGTACACCTCGACTGAAACCACTGCTGCTTTGCCCGGTGCTCCATTCGGTCTGGCCATAAGCCGAATAATCGACACCGCAAAGATCAATCAGCGTTTCAAAACGGAATTCCTCGCTATCACGCAATTTTGTGCAGACTCCGGGCAAATCCATGGCCGCCACTTCGATAGTTACCTCATCATTGGCAACCACATTGGTTTGCAGTTTGCCGGCAAATGCGCGCGACAGGTTTTCTGACAATGTTTTGGCTTTGCTCATGCCGTTTTTCTCATGCAGGGCTTCTGGCAATGGTACTGGTGCGTTTTATTTTGTTTTGCAGCTGGATAATCCCGTACAGCAACGCTTCGGCAGTTGGCGGGCAACCCGGCACATAAATATCCACCGGCACAATGCGATCACAACCGCGCACCACTGAATAGGAATAATGATAATAACCACCGCCGTTGGCACAGGAACCCATGGAAATCACCCAGCGCGGTTCCGCCATCTGGTCGTATACCTTGCGCAGTGCCGGCGCCATTTTGTTGGTAAGCGTGCCGGCAACAATCATCACATCCGACTGCCGCGGACTGGGACGAAACACAATACCGAAACGGTCAAGATCATAACGTGAGGCGCCCGCCTGCATCATTTCCACTGCACAGCAGGCCAGACCGAAGGTCATCGGCCACATCGAGCCGGTGCGCGCCCAGTTGATCAAACCGTCGAGATTGGTGGTGACAAAACCTTTTTCAAAAACATTTTCTATTCCCATTCCAGCGCGCCTTTTTTCCACTCGTAAATAAAACCAACCACCAGAATGCCAAGGAACAGACCCATGGCGAGAATACCGAACAAACCGATTTCATCGAGCACAATAGCCCAGGGAAACAGAAAGGCAATTTCGAGATCGAAAATAATGAACAGAATGGCAACCAGGTAATAACGCACATCGAATTTCAGACGCGCATCTTCAAAAGCTTCGAAGCCGCATTCATAAGGAGAGTTTTTTGCTGCATCCGGTTTGCGTGGTGCCAGTACAAAACCACCCAGCAGCACCATCACCACACCGGTAGCCAGACCGATACAGATAAAAATCAGGACAGGCAAATAATTTTCGAGCATTTATGCGCCCCTGGGGGTTGGCTTATTGTTATCTTTTGGGTTGCCGCCTTCCCTTGCAGAAACACGGTAAGTGACTCTAGTCAAAAGCCTCGCGGTTGTCAGCCCTTAATTTGTGAATAAATTGATAAATCCTGTTTATGTACACATTAATCACCAACCCTGATAATGAATGTAACAGGCTTTCACTGGTGACCGTTGACAAGAATCAAACAGAACGGGAGAACATTAAAGATTGCTGATTTTGTTTCAGGATTTTTAAAACAGCATGAACAGGCCGGATCATTGACCTGTTCATAACCAAAAAGACTGGTAGGCGGGCGGACTCGAACTAGCATTGTAACTCATTGATAAATTGATTAATAATAAGACTGTATCTTGAGTATTACCAACAAAGTTACCAACGGAACACCCCTGCTCCATCAATCAATACACATACACTTTTAACGAAGGACGGTGAAGAACTCAGCCTGTTGACAAATGTTGACATTTTAAAGCGTCCGCAGAATGTTAACCCTGAACTTCTGCATACTGCGAAGCCATCTTCCTAGTTTCATATGCCAACTTATCACGTAGTGTCTTTGGTGCCAACACAATCACATCAGAACCGTGTTTCAGAATATCCATGATGAGCTCCCGATCATCGTAATAGGGAAATTCCAGTTGGTAGCTGCCATCTTTCAGAAAATGCCCGCTTTGTTGTTCATGCCAATGTTCTGCCGTAATCCAGCGCGCGCGTTCGGCGGTGAATAATAGCCTGGCCGTTTGGCGTTTATGCCCAGTGCCGCTGAAAATGCCATAGCCGGGGCCGAGCACATGCTCCAGTGTTTTGCGTGCAATATCTTTTGCGGGGGTATTCAGGATGGTGCAGTGCTGTATCGAATCCACGCTGAAGGTGCGCAGCTCGTTGCGCAAATGGCACCAGCCATCCAGATACCAGTTTTCGCGGTAATACATTAAACGTTGTGGTGATACCTCGCGTTCGGTAGCTTCACCCTTGCCACGCGAAAAATAAGCCATGTGTAAACGCTTGCGGTTGATGGTGGCTGATCCCACCTTTTCAAAATGCGCCAGTTTCAACTGGCGTTTGCCCACACCGGCAATAAGTATCCGCTTGCGTATTTCGTCCGCCGGATTATCAGCTGTGCCCAATAAGCCATTAAGACGGCTGAGCAGTGGATTAACGTGCGATGCCAACAGCCCGCCCGGATCAATATTACCCAGCAAGTGTTGCATGGTCAGCAGTGCATGTATCTCGCTGGGTGAGAACCAAAGGCCCGGCAGTTCATACTGCTTGCCGGTTTTGGGCACCGATTCAAACCGATAACCCCGCAACTCCCGATCCCAAACAATCGGTGCGTTCATGCGGTTGCGCATGTACTCAATGTCGCGTTTCAACGTGGCGGGCGAGACCTCCAGCGCCTCCAGCAGATTGTTGAAGGTGATAGCCCGGTGCTCGCTCAATAGCTGATCTATACGGTAAAAACGTTCGGTACGATCCATAAAGCCATCCTTTTGTGTGGCTCATCTCTTGAGCCTGCGAGCTGGTAATCTAGGCTCGTAAGGCAATAAAAGCAAATGACAACAAACCAAGAGGAATCCACCATGCCGCGTTTATCCAGTGGTCGCCACGTTGGTGCCAGTGCCGACAATATCAAACAACTACTAACGCATGAAAATGATGAAACCGTATATGGCTTCATCGTCATGTATCGCCTGAATGTTACGCGCCCGGAACAATTGGCAGCCTACCTGGTTGTGGTCGAATTTCCTGAGAGGGATGGCAAACCGGTGCTGGAAAAAGGAAAACCGACTGGTTTTATTGTTGAAGAAGTGCTGGCTGGAAAAGCCGGGTGGCCAGCGCAGGATGTAGCCGAGTTTCGTACCTGGCTGGATGAAAAATTAAAATTCCAGTTGCAGAATGCCTGGGAAGAAATCAATCAAATGATTACCCGGCATCCAGTTTGGGGTTCCGAATTATTGGCGGACGAGGATGACAATTTCAAATAACAATAATCTTGAACGCGCCGCCGACTGGATTAGCAGAGCCGATGCGCTGGTTATCGCAGCCGGTGCCGGCATGGGTGTGGATTCCGGCTTGCCGGATTTTCGCGGCAGCGAAGGTTTCTGGAATGCCTATCCTGCACTGGGCAAACAGAAAATAAATTTTCACGATATTGCCAACCCTGCGGCTTTTGTAAAAACACCCAAACTGGCCTGGGGTTTTTACGGACATCGGCTGAATCTGTATCGGCGCACACAACCGCATGCCGGTTTTGCCATGCTGAAAAAATGGGGCGAAGGAAAATCGTGCGGTTATAACGTGTTTACCAGCAATGTGGATGGGCAATTCCAGAAAGCCGGATTTAATGAGCAAGCCATACACGAATGCCACGGCTCCATTCATCACCTGCAATGCAGTGAATCCTGTTGTGATGAGGTGTGGCCTGCTGATGAATTTTTACCCGATGTGGATGAAGACAATTGTTTATTGCGTAATGCCTTGCCGCAATGCAAACACTGCGGCGCATTGGTTCGCCCCAATATTCTGATGTTTGGTGATGCACACTGGCTGCAATCGCGTGCGCGTGTGCAAGCAGCGCGGCAGGATCGATGGCTGGCAAGAGCACAGCGGCCTGTGGTGGTTGAATTGGGTGCGGGCGCAGCGATTCCATCGGTGCGGCGTTTCAGTGAATGGGTGGTGCATCGTTATGGTGGCAGGCTTATTCGGATTAACGTACAGGACAGCGCAGTAAAAGAAAAGCACGGTGTCGGTATTGCGCTCACAGCCAGAGCAGCGCTGACAGAAATAGATGAGATATTGCAGAGTCCCTGATTTTTCCCTGTTTCCCGGCAATACAACGTCTGACGTTACCCGAATGACAATAAACATGGAGTAAACGCCCCATGCACGCATTATTAATTGGTAAAAGATTGAAAGGCCTGGATGACGGACACTCCCTGATCTTCCATCCAGAGCGTGCTCTTGATGAAGCGCTTCGCCACGATATGCATATCCATAAGAATATGCGCCATCGGGAATTATACAAATTATTGCATTTGCGTAAACCGGATGGAAACAAGATTCGCCTGCATACCATTGCAGGCAACCGCAAAAGTGATCTGATCAACGAAGCCATCCTCAAGGAAAGTAACGTG
>JAUPMA010000159.1 GCA_030836935.1 Pseudomonadota bacterium
GCAACTACACACGTTCAATGAAAATATTGACGGAAAATCTGCATATCCTGCACATGATGGCGGATGCGTTGATCAAATATGAAACCATTGACAGTCATCAGATTGATCAGCTGATGCGTGGTGAAGAGCCCTCGCCGCCGGCTGACTGGGATGATACTGATGGATCTGCGAAATCCGGCAAGTCAAAAAAATCGGCGCCGGATGACAAGCCGGCTGAAGATAAAAAAGACGGATCCATTGGCGGACCTGCAAGTTTGCACTAAACAATTTACACACAGGATGAAATCAAGCCCCGTCAGATTGGCGGGGCTTTTTTATTATTAACGCAGCAGCGCGGCTTGCGCCGCGCACAAATAGCGTGTTGTTGGCATGAAGAAGAAAGTAAAGAAAATGTCGCGTCCCAGATCGGTTGAACGTCGTTGGTTAAAATGGTTGTTGCTGTCGCCGGTTATATTGCTGCTGGTGATTTTGCTGTTGCCGGTGTTGCTGATTGCAAGCCTGCGCTGGGTTGATCCATACACCAGCATGTTCATGTTGCAGCGCCAGTATGAATTATGGCAGGCCGATGCAACAGAAAAAGTGATGTATGAATGGGTGGATGGCGAAAACATCACACCCAGAATGATGCTCGCCGTGGTGGCGGCAGAAGATCAGAAATTCCCTGTGCATTTTGGTTTTGATCTGGAAGCCATCGAAAAAGCCATGGTGCACAATCGCGGCAGCAAAAAGATTCGTGGCGCCAGCACGATTACCCAGCAGGTAGCGAAGAATCTTTTTTTGTGGCCATCGCGCAGCTGGATTCGCAAGGGCATGGAAGTGTATTTCACCGGGCTGATTGAAGTGTTCTGGTCAAAACAGCGCATTGTTGAAGTTTATGTAAATATCGCGCAATTTGATGAAAACGTTTTTGGTGTCGGCGCGGCGAGCAAACATTTTTTCAAAAAATTGCCGGATAAATTAACCATGCATGAAACGGCGTTACTTGCCGCCGTATTACCAAGCCCGAAACGTTATCATGCGGAAAAACCTTCGGCTTTTGTGCTGCGACGTGCGCGCTGGATTCAGCAGCAAATGTATGGCCTGGGTGATGATTATATTGCGACGGGTATAGTGCCGGTGAGGCAATATCGTGACAGCACGGCGGTTGCCAGCGATGCGGTTGCTGTGCCTATGGAAGAACCGGTTGATGAGTTGATGCTGGAGCCTATGGATGAGATGCTGGATGTGTCAACGGATGAGTTCGTGGATGAAACGGCGGTTGTTGAGAATTCGGACACGGCCGTAACTCAAACTGACGTCACTCAAGAGGGTGAGGCAACACAAACTGTTTTGCCTGAAGCTGTGGCCGGAGACGACGCAGCACTACAGAGTGATGTTGTGTCACAACCCTGAACCAGGCGTGCAGGATATGAAGACGTTGCAGTTATTATTATCTGAACAGCGGCCACTGGTGATGGGCATACTTAATACCACGCCGGATTCATTTTCGGATGGCGGGCAGTTTAATATTGTTTCCGCTGCGGTGGATCATGCCCTGCAAATGATTGAACAGGGTGCCGACATGATTGATGTTGGCGGTGAATCCACCCGGTCTGGCGCAGCACCAGTTTCCGTGGAGGAAGAGATTTCCCGCGTTATTCCGGTGATTGAGAAAATCCGGCAACACTCTTCTGTTTTTATTTCAGTGGATACCAGCAAGCCCGAAGTAATGCGTCGCGCCGTGGCAGCCGGTGCTGACATGATTAACGACGTGCTGGCGTTGCAATCACCCGGTGCCATGGAGATTTGTGCGCAACTTGATGTGCCGGTGTGTCTGATGCATATGCAGGGTGAACCACGCAGCATGCAACACAATCCGCAATATGCGGATGTAGTGGCGGAAGTGGGAGCATTTTTGCAGCAGCGTATAGCGGCCTGTGTTCGGGCCGGTACGGCACAGGAAAATATTGTGATTGATCCGGGTTTTGGTTTTGGCAAAACGCTGGAACACAATTTGTTGCTGTTAGGACATCTGGATGCATTGGTGGATTTGCATTGTCCGGTGCTGGTGGGCATGTCGCGCAAATCCATGATTGGAAAGATACTGGATGCCGGAGTAAATGACCGGCTATACGGCAGTCTGGCAGCGGCGGTGCTGGCGTGTGCAAGGGGCGCCCGGATATTCCGCGTGCATGATGTTCAGCCGACAGTTGATGCGCTGAAAATCTGTCATGCCGTGAATCCGGTAAGGCGTGGCGGAGAGAGAGGGATTTGAACCCTCGATAGAGACGAGCCCTATACCGGATTTCGAGTCCGGCGCATTCAGCCTCTCTGCCATCTCTCCGGTGAGATTAAAGTTTAAAGTATGAAAGGGTAAAGGAACAGACAGGTTTAATACTTGGCTTATAATCCGTGGACTGAAATAAAAGGTGCAAACATGACAAGAAAATATTTTGGTACCGATGGTATTCGCGGGCGCGTTGGCAAAGGCCAGATGACGCCGGATGCCGTACTGAAACTGGGATGGGCTGTCGGTCGTGTACTTGCCGGTAAAAGCAATCGCCCGGTGGTCATCGGCAAGGACACGCGCATTTCCGGTTATATGTTTGAAGCGGCGCTTGAAGCCGGTTTGTCAGCGGCCGGTGTCGATATCCGTATCCTCGGCCCGATGCCGACGCCCGGCATTGCCTATCTCACGCGCACGCTGCGCGCTTCGGCCGGCATTGTGATCAGCGCGTCGCA
>JAUPMA010000020.1 GCA_030836935.1 Pseudomonadota bacterium
ATGCAAATCCAGCGCACGCTGTATCACATCAACCTTGCGCGCCACGCCGGTTTTATCCAGGCCAGTACCCGGACCTGCAATCGTTTCCGGTTTCTCATCAAGCAATGCGCAGGCAATCGCTGTGGCAGAAGTAGTATTGGCAATACCCATGTCACCGCCAATAAAAAGTTGCGCGCCCGATTTTTTTGCGCGCATCACGGCACCGTATCCGATATCCAGCGCCTCGGCCAGCTGCGAAGAAGACATGGCCGCCTGCCGGCTGAAATTTCTTGTACCTGCCGCGACACGCTGGCTGATCACTCCGGGCAATATTTCATGTTCTGTTACGGTACCTGCATTGATTACTTCCATTTCTGCTTTCAGCTCTTTTGCCAGCACACTGATGGCCGCGCCGCCGCGTGAAAAATTGCGCACCATTTCAACCGTCACCGCCTGAGGAAATGCCGACACACCTTCTTCAGCCACACCGTGATCGGCAGCGAAGATGACAATATGCACGCGCTCCAGTGACGGATTGGAACAGGCAGACATGGCTGCCAGCCGAATCGCAATATCTTCCAGCACGCCCAGCGAACCTTGCGGCTTTGTTAAATTGTTTTGCTGCTGTCTGGCAGCCACCATCCAGTCATTGCTGATAACGGCAACCGGCTTGTGCAGCCACTCAATACTCATCGTATAAAACCTCTTTAATTCTTTTGAATCAGTGATAAACCGGTACGGGCCAGCCTGCATTTTATTTCAGTGTTTGCGGAATACCGGCCAGCATGAATGTCACCCGGTTGCAGATTTCTGCCAGACGTTGATGCAACCAGCCAGCTTCATCAATAAACCGGCGCGCCAGTGCATTGGCAGGTACAATGCCCTGCCCGACTTCATTGCTCACCATAATAAGATCACAATGCAATTGCGGCAGTACAGCAAACAATTTATTGCATTCATTCATCCATAACGCCTCATCCTCTTTTCCCAGCAAATTACTCAGCCAGAGTGTTAGGCAATCAATCAGCACAATGCGATTGGCGGCATCCTGTTGCCGCAACACATCGGCCAGATAAATGGATTCTTCCACCAGTTTCCAGTGATTCGGTCTTTGCTGTTTATGCCTTTCAATGCGCGCATGCATTTCGGCATCGCCCGCGCTGGCCGTGGCAATGTAAACAACTTCGCGCCCCGCGTTTTCTGCCAGGCGCTGGGCATAACGGCTTTTTCCGGAACGGGCGCCGCCAAGTACAAGGTGTTTTACAGACATCATGTTTTTTATATTTGATTCCAGTTTCCGGAAGCCGGACACATCCGTCCGGTGCAATATTTCATTTCACAATTTTTTTTGCCAGAACCACGCCTGCCCCATCGCCGCATCAAGTTCATAGGCAGCAAAACCGGCCTTGCGATAAACAGATTGTGCCAGCAGATTATTCGACAAAACTTCCAGCGTCAGTTTGCAGCAGCCGCGTTGCCGTGCAATATTTTCAGCTGCATCCAGCAGGCGGCCGGCTATGCCCCGACCACGATATGCCGCCAGCACCACCACATCATGAATGTTCAGCAAAGGCCTGCACATAAAAGTGGAAAATCCTTCAAAAGCAATAACCAGTCCAACGGCCTGGTCGCCGTCATAAGCCAGCAACACCAGGGTATCCATTCGCTGTCGCAAGGCCGCAACCAGATTTTGCCGGGTGTATTGCGCCAGAGGCTGACCGCCGCCAGCCGGATCGCGGGCATAACTGTCAAGCAGCGCCACTACCGCCGCCGCATGCTGTGTACTGGATAAATCAGCCTGAATAATAACCATGGACATCAGAATAAAAACCTGTGAGATTGCACCCGCCAGGACGCTGGCCGGAAAACTTTCCGGATTCACTCCGGTCACAGTACGCGATCATAACATTCTTGGCGTCTTGCTTCCGGCACATTAATATTTGCGACCAAAAACGGATACGATAAATATGTCAGCCCAACAATCCATCGAACAACTCAAACAATATATAAACCAGCAAATTGTTGGCCAGGAAAAACTGGTTAACCGACTGCTCATTGCCCTGCTCGCCGACGGCCATCTGCTGGTTGAAGGCGTGCCTGGCCTCGCCAAAACCCGCGCCATTAAAGTTTTGGCGGAAGGCATTGAGGGCGATTTTCATCGCATCCAGTTCACGCCGGATTTATTGCCCGCCGATCTGACTGGCACGGAAATTTTTCGCCCGCAGGATGGTTCATTCAAATTTCAGCGCGGCCCGCTGTTTCATAATTTAATACTCGCCGATGAAATCAACCGCGCGCCGGCCAAGGTGCAATCGGCTTTGCTTGAAGCCATGGCAGAACGCCAGATCACGGTCGGCGCTGAATCCTACGCCCTGCCGGACTTGTTTCTGGTGATGGCCACGCAAAACCCGATAGAACAGGAAGGCACTTATCCCTTGCCGGAAGCGCAGCTGGATCGATTCCTGTTACATGTTTTCATTGATTATCCCGATGCCAGGGCCGAGAAAAATATTCTGCATCTGGCGCGCAACGAAGCCAGACAGAATTTGCGCGAACCGGCAAAACCGGCATCACGCATCAGCCAGCAGGATTTATTTTCCGCGCGCAAGCAATGCCTCGACATTTATATGGCAGACAATCTGGAAGAATATTTATTGCAACTGGTACTGGCCACGCGCAACCCCAAAGCCTATGGCGATGATATCGGCAACTGGCTGCAATATGGCGCCAGCCCGCGTGCCAGCATCGCGCTGGATCGCTGCTCACGGGTACGCGCCTGGTTATCGGGCCGC
>JAUPMA010000160.1 GCA_030836935.1 Pseudomonadota bacterium
ACCGGAGCAGCCACCACTTTGGCACCGAGCTGGTCAACTGCGTGCTGCAATCGTTTCCATACCAGTTCGCGGCGACCCAGGATTTCAAAACGGCCGGTGCTGCCAGCCACGCTGCGAATGCGTGACTGATAAGGTATGTATGCCACAAATAAATCATCGGCCTGCTGCGCGCTCAACCCGGCAAACAGGCTCAGACGGTACAGGATTTCTTTTTCCAGCGCCGGGTCGGATTCGCGCATTACCCAGTGCGATGTTTCGCCGGTGAGCGCAATCTGCGCACCGCGGTGACTGACATAAATTCGCGCCTGTTTGCCGGCACGTTCGACGCGCATGCGGAACTTGTCCATGATATCCGGTGAAAACCGGCTCAGCACACGTTTGAAAAAACCGGCTTCACGATCGGCCCTGATCTGGTATTCCTTGATCCACTGCGTTTCCAGCAAACCCAGCAGCGGTTCATCGCGTTCCACGGCAATGCCTTCATTGGCCCAGAAATCACGCAGCGTCACCCACAGGGTGTCGGCATCCTGATCCACCTCCAGCCAGTAAATACCCTGTTCGGATTTCAGCGCCACGCCCCTGAACAACGGAGCCACCAGACCTTCAACCGCGCCACTTTCCTGCAATGTCGCCAAAGCCCTGGCGGAAGGTTCGGGAATTTTCAGTTCTTCGCTGTTATTCGGACGGCTCAACTGCGGCGGTATTTCCAGCGCCTGGAGCGACTGGCTGTCGAGGTATTCAGGGCGTTCTTCACCATCGGAACTGCACGCGGAAACCAGTGCGGCAAGAAGTGACAACAAAATAATGCGATTCATATTTATCCTGAAAGTTGGATCAGTCAAAAAGATATTTGACGCAGGTGCAGGGTGGGCACCGCCACCAGCATGAAGGTGGGCAGTGCCCACCCTACATCACACCCGCCTGCTTCATGGCGGCACGCACTTCGTCGTGATATTTGGCCGAGAGTACGGTCAGTGGCAAACGAATACCGGCAGGTATCAGCCCCATTTCATGCAGGGCCCATTTGACCGGAATCGGGTTGGCTTCCACGAACAGCTTGTCGTGCAGACCGGTGAGCGGGGCATTGAGTTCCAGCGCGCGCTGACGATCGCCGGTGAGCGCCGCCATGCACATGGCTGCCATTTGTTTCGGCGCCACATTGTTGGTAACCGAAATCACACCATGGCCACCCTGTAGCATGAACTCGGTGCCGGTGGCATCGTCGCCGCTGTACACATCGAAATTTTCGCCGCAGAGCTCCTTGATCTGGTGCAAACGTTCCAGCTTTCCGGTGGCTTCCTTGATACCGATGATGTTGGAAATTTTTGCCAGGCGCGCCACGGTTTCCGGCAGCATGTCGCAGGCGGTGCGGCCAGGCACGTTGTAAAGAATCTGCGGAATCGGCACTTCCTCAGCCACTTTTTTGTGGTGCAGGTACAGCCCTTCCTGTGTTGGCTTGTTGTAATAGGGCGTTACCAGCAGGCAGGCATCGGCACCGGCTTCGAGGGCGCAACGGGTAAGGGTGATAGCTTCAGTGGTGGAATTGGCGCCGGTACCGGCAATCACCGGGATACGGTTGGCCACCATCTGCACCACGCGGCGGATAAGATCGCAATGTTCGTGCTCATCCAGCGTGGCCGATTCACCCGTAGTGCCCACCGCAACAATGGCTGAGGTGCCATTCTGGATGTGAAACTCAACCAGCTTCGCCAGACTGTCAAAATCAATGGAACCATCTACCCGCATTGGCGTGACCAATGCCACCATACTGCCGCGAAACATGCTTCACCCCCGAAAATGAGGTGGCCATGGTACTTGGCACGACAATGCTTTACAAGGCAGACTCGGCTGAAGTAGCAAGTGGCAAGACTCAAGTAGCAAGGAAAAGCTTTGCCTTGCTACTTGCTACTTGAACCTTGCTACTTTCAACACTTTATGGAGCACACCCATGAGCATCACCCCCGGCAAAAAAGTCCCTGACTTCACCCTGCCCGCCACCGGCAACCAGAGCATCCGGCTGAAGGATTTGCGCGGCCAGAATGTAGTGCTGTATTTTTATCCCCGGGACAGCACTCCCGGCTGCACCCAGGAAGGCCTGGAGTTTCGTGATTTGCAGCCAAAGTTCAAACGCGCCAATACCATCGTGCTGGGCGTCTCGCGCGACTCCATTACATCGCACGAGAACTTCAGGGCCAGTCAGGATTTCAGTTTTGATTTGTTATCCGACACCGATGAAACACTGTGTTCCCTGTTCGATGTGATCAAAATGAAGAATATGTACGGCAAACCGGTGCGCGGCATTGAACGCAGCACTTTTCTGATCGACAGCCATGGCGTGCTGCAACAGGAATGGCGCAAGGTAAAAGTGGCCGGGCACGCGGAAGAAGTATTGGCCGCCGTGAAAGCGCTTGCAGGCAAATAAGTTTTTTTCATCCTGCCGCTGAATGAAGACGCGGTTGCTGGCACATATCAATTCACATACACTGGCGCGCAGCACGGCGATTCCAGATCACGCACCTTTCAACATGTTTTTGTTTTTCCCGCACTGTCACTCACATGAATCTTGCACTGCACATCAATACCTTTGGCCAAAGCCTGTTGCACCAGCATGGCGAGCGCGTACACAAGCTGGCATTGAATGTCGGCTTCACCTGCCCCAATCGCGATGGCACCCTGGGACGCGGTGGCTGCACGTTTTGCAACAATGCCTCCTTCAATCCGCAAGGCCGGGAATTTCCCGACATTGACACGCAACTCGCCGCAGGCCGCGCCGTGCTGGCAAAACGCACCGGTGCCAAAAAATTCATTGCCTATTTTCAGGCTTACACCAATACCTATGCCGACGTCGCTCAACTCAAGGTTTTGTATGATCAGGCATTGCAGCATCCCGATGTCATTGGCCTGAGCATCGGAACCCGTCCTGACTGCGTGCCCGATGTCGTACTGGATTTGCTCGCGCAATATCGTGATCGCGGATTTGAAGTATGGCTGGAACTGGGATTGCAATCTTCATTTGATGACACCTTGCTGCGCATCAACCGT
>JAUPMA010000161.1 GCA_030836935.1 Pseudomonadota bacterium
AATAGTTAATTCGTAACGATTATCCGCATGATGACGCAAGGATAATTTTTCAGCCTTGATAAATGGCCTGAGATCCTCCCCCGCCATTGATTCAAGAATCACCATGACAGGCGCATCGTCTCCGCGAGCAATCCTGTCATCCACATCACGCTGCAACCGGGATGTCATGCTGGCATGCTGTGCAGCAACCGGGCTGGCTGCTGATACCTCTGCAATATTAACGAAACAGAAAAAAATAACGCCTGCCAGAAAACACGTTACATTTTCAGTTATTGCCCGCTTTTTCATATTCTGATTTCCAGTATTCCGCACGTTATAAAGTCACATCACTTCATAACAACAACTTCAGGCGTATAGGTTGGTGCGAATTCGGCGCCGTTAAAATCGAAATAGCGATAGGACAACAATTGAGGTGTTCCAGCCGGGTCGATAGCATTTATTCCATCTGCATCTAAAACAATAATGGAGAAACGATGCAAATCTGCCTGTATCGCTTGAGCCACAGGCACCAGAATATTCACCGTCAGCTCATCGCCTTGTCTTTTCCAGTTCAGTTGTATTTGTTTATTGAATTCACCAGGCTTGTCATCCCAGATAACATGCACAGATGAATCATCCAGTGCCTGCACATCACCAATGATTGGCAGCTTGATGCGATACTCTGCCGCTGATGGTTTGAGCAGGGAAAAATATGAATTTGATACCTGCGGACGCAGCACAACCTGGGGTATGGCTGCGAGTTTTGACAGGTTTCCGGAAATAACACCACCTGGAGCAGAATAATAATAAAAACTGCTGGCTACACCTGTACCAGCTGCCGCTGGCAGAATTTCCGATATTATTTGTACTGTTTCCGCACTCTGTACGGCAAATGTATTGGGAACAATGACACCATTACCAAAATCCACCTGAAATGAACCATAACCTGATGGCAGCGTGGCTGGTAAATCCAGAACAGCTACATTCAGCCAGGCACCGTGGCCAGCAAATACATTCAGAATATTTGCGCTATCCGCCGTATCCAGCCAGACACGGCTGGTTTTATCAGGATAAACCTTGAAGACGTTACGGATATTTGCTGTCAGATCGACCGGGATGTTGGTAGATTGCGGCGTATAGGAAATCTGTAAATTGGATTTATTAAGCCCATCAACACTGCCTAGCGCGAGTGTAATTGTGTCCCCCGCTCTTGCAGTAGCTGGAAAGCTTTGTACCGCCACACAGCCCTGCAACAAAACAAAAAACACCGCAAAAAAAGCAAAAGCCATACGCTGGAACATACAACACTCCGTTTCATTTTGTATTTGAATCACAAGGTTCCTGTAACCCGGAGACCTGACTCGCCTGGTCAGGAACCGTTTATAAAAACCATATAACCTTTTTCTAATATTAAAGGTATTGATGAATGGTGAATATTAAATGAATTGATCGCAACCTACCCCAGCCCGGCAGGAATGGTCAACCCTCGTTTGGATAGGGTTGCAGGCTATCTGCCTTTTTAGATTTGGTTTCTCTTATATATGGCCGTAACCAGCCCACTTCAGCCCACATTGGCACCAGTTAAATCGGCTGGAAAATCAGTCATTCCGTCCGGTCATCTTACCAGGATGCTCGCTGACCATGGCCTGTCCCTCGATTTTCAGCCGCACCCGCAAGCGGCGAAAAACATCTGGCCGAACGCTGTCCGGCCATATCAGCACGGTCTGTTTCGCTCCATTCTCTGTGCGAAGCAACAGGATCACCAGCCAGCGCGTCACCAGTGATTCAGTCAGCAACCGGGCATTTGTCGTCATGTCTCCAGTCACCAGCAGCCAGTGATTGCCGGCCTGCCAGACAAGCCGGTCAGCGTGCCACGCATTTTTTGAGATAAGGACTAGCGACAGCGCAACAAGCATCACACACAGCATTTGCAGCAGGAATGGCCAGGGCAGAATCAGGATTGAAAATACGCAAAGCGCACAAATGATTAACAGCAACCGGCGTTGCTGTCTGGATGGCTGCAGTTCAAGTTCTAAGGGTGTTGCGTATGCGCGTGACAAATTGGGCGATATCCTTATCCGATGAAATCATATTGCCGAGCAACAAATCAAAAAGCAACTGATCAGGATATTCCAGCATGACATCCAGCAATTGTTTTTGTTTTGCATCGAGCAAATCATATCCCTTGTCAAGAAATTCCTGCAATATCAAATCCAGTTCCAGCATGCCACGACGGCAACGCCAGCGCAGGCGTGAATCGCTTGCGGTTTCCGGCATGATGTTCACAGTGATTTCTTCACCATGATTTTCTTGATTTCACCAATTGCCCTGGTCGGGTTCAATCCCTTGGGACAAACCTGCACGCAATTCATGATGGTATGACAGCGAAACAACTTGAACGGATCATCCAGTGCATCCAGCCGTTCTCCGGTAGCCTGATCGCGTGTATCCATGATGAATCGCGCCGCCTGCAACAACGCAGCCGGGCCGAGAAACTTGTCCGGATTCCACCAGAATGACGGACAGGATGTGGTACAGCAACCGCACAGGATACATTCATACAAGCCATCGAGTTTGTCACGATCATCCGGCGATTGTTTGAGTTCAACTTCCGGCAATGGATCTTTTACCGTCAGGTACGGTTTGACATCACGATACTGTTTGTAAAACGGTTCCATATCCACAATCAGATCACGAATAACAGGCAAACGTGGCAGAGGACGAATTTCAACCGGCTCTTTCAGATCCGATAACAGGGTTATACACGCCAGACCATTGGTTCCATTAATGTTCATGCCATCGGAACCACACACTCCTTCCTTGCAGGAACGGCGAAAACCCAGCGTTGGATCTTTTTCTTTTATTGCAAGCAATGCATCGAGCAGCATCATTCCGGGGCGAATATCGTCCAGCCGGTATTCCTGCATCCAGGGTTCTTTGTCAGTTTCCGGATTGTAACGATATATTTTAAAACGCATATCAGTACACCCTCGCTTTCGGTGGAAATGACGCCACACTCAACGGTTTGGTTCGCACCGGTTTGAAATCCAGTTTGCAATTTTCCCTGAAAAACAATGTGTGTTTCATCCAGTGAATGTCATTGCGTTCGGGAAAATCAATACGCGAATGCGCACCGCGACTTTCCTGACGTGCGCAGGCGGAATATACGGTTGCCAATGCAACATCCATTAAATTTTCCAGTTCCAGTGCTTCGACACGTGCCGTGTTGAATAATCCGGAGTGATCAGTGATGCGTGCATTTTTCATGCGTTCCTGCAGTTTGTGTACTTCCTTCACACCGTTTTCGAGAATATCCCGGGTACGAAACACGCCGCAATTATCTTCCATGGTGCGTTTCAGATCCTTGCGCAACTGCTCAACCGATTCGCCGTCGCCGGTCCTGTCCCAGCGATGCAAACGTTCATACGCCCTGTCCACACTGTTTTCATCCATGGGTTTGTGGTAACGCACATCTTTCAGGTAATCAATAATATGATTGGCTGCTGCACGGCCAAACACCAGAATATCAAGAATGGAATTTCCACCCAGCCTGTTTGCGCCATGAACAGAAACACAGGCACACTCGCCTGCCGCATACAAACCGTTAACCACTTCTTCCGGTGTATCCTTAACCGGTGTCACCACACGGCCAAATCGATCTGTCGGAATACCGCCCATGGTGTAATGCGCAGTGGGATAAACCGGAATCGGATGCTCTGCCGGATCAATACCCAGAAATGTAATGCAGGTCTGGCGAATACCAGGCAGGCGTTTCTGAATGACATCGGTACCCAGATGATCCAGCTTCAGCATCACATGATCCTGTTCCGGCCCGCAACCGCGGCCTTCCTTTACTTCGGTATAAATGGCACGACTCACTACATCGCGCGATGCCAGGTCTTTTGCCTTGGGCGCATAACGCTCCATCAAGCGTTCGCCTTTGACATTCACCAGATAACCGCCTTCACCGCGCGCACCTTCGGTAATCAACATGCCGCGACCGGCAATACCGGTGGGATGAAACTGGAAAAATTCCATATCCTGCAAGGGCAAGCCGGCGCGTAACGCCATCGCCATGCCATCGCCCGTGTTAATCATGGCATTGGTAGTAGTGCGATACAGTTGCCCGGCACCACCGGTTGCCAGTAATGTGGTTTTGGCTTCGATAATCAATTCTTCGCCGGTATGAATATTGAAAACAAAAGCACCCAGCACATTGCCGGCTTCATCCTTCAACAAATCCACAGCAAAATATTCATCGAAAAAATTGGTTTTGGCGCGAATATTTTGTTGATACAAACTGTGCAGGATCGCGTGACCGGTGCGATCTGCCGCCGCGCAGGTACGCGCGGCCTGATCGCCACCGAAATTTTGTGACTGACCCCCGAAGGGACGCTGATAAATCTTGCCGTTATCCAGCCGCGAAAATGGCACGCCAAAATGTTCCATTTCATAAACAACTTTCGGTGCGGCGCGGCACATATATTCAATCGCATCCTGATCGCCCAGGTAATCACTGCCTTTCACCGTATCAAACATGTGCCAGTGCCAGTTATCCGGTAACACATTGGCGAGTGCGGCATTCATGCCGCCTTGTGCGGCAACCGTGTGCGAGCGAGTGGGAAAAACTTTCGACACCACCGCCACACTGGCTTCCGCTTCCGCCAGTTGCAAGGCCGCGCGCAAACCGCCGCCACC
The DNA here is from genome assembly GCA_030836935.1 of Pseudomonadota bacterium. Lineage (GTDB taxonomy): Bacteria > Pseudomonadota > Gammaproteobacteria > SZUA-229 > SZUA-229 > JACPVK01. Next base: position 4,678 of record JAUPMA010000161.1, read on the forward strand.
GGCGCCGATAATCAGCGCATCGAACCGTCTTCTTTCAATATTTTGAATGCTCATTTCACCGCCACTGTACAGATTTGCCAAACATGACAAACCAATTAATCAATGAATCTATTTCGACATTCCCTCACCCACCACCGGCCTGCCGGTGGTTCCCCCTCTCCCGCTACGCGGGAGAGGGTAGTTCGGTGTCGCTACGCGACATGCAAATTGAATAATGCACGTAATCCCCACAAGCCGCTACCCACCAGCACACTCATCACCAGGGTAAACAAAAACATGCGCAGCACCACAGGATGCACGTAATCAAGAATTACATCACGCACACCAATCCAGGCATGCCAGAGCACAGCGACGATGAACAAGGCCATGGCCATATTGTTAAAGGGTAAAGCCAGCCATTGCTGCCAGTGATCAAAATCGAAAACTTCGAATTGCGCAATGCAAATTGTAAAATACAAAATGAACACGGCAATGAATGCAGCGGAAATTCGCTGCACAATCCAGGGACGTAAACCCTGTAATCCGGGCGCACTCATGAACACGTCCTCGCAATAATCCACAGCATGACCAGCACTTCCGCTGCAATCACAGCCCAGGCTGACATGCGCGACTGTTCCTTGCCCAGCCCGATATCAAAATCGGTAAGCAAAAAGCGTATGCCGGCAAACAAATGATGCAGCAATGCCCAGATCAGCAGCAGCACAACCAGCCGAACCAGCGGCTGTGCCAGCCAGTCGGCCACCTGCGCAAAACCGGCCGCATCACGCAATGACAATTCAAAAATATAAATTACCAGTGGAATGGCAACGAACATGAATACACCACTGATGCGATGCATGATCGACACCACACCAGGAACAGGCAAACGTATTTTGAGCAGATTGAGAAAGAATGGGCGCGTATCCCGGGCCGCCATGAATCACCCCTCATATCATTTGGAATTATTGTGAGTGCGAGTGTAGTTCAAGATAAGGAACAAGTATCAGGGTTAAAGCAGCAAGGAAATGCTTTTGCCTGGATGTATCCAGCCAAGGCCTTACAGTTTGTGCTTTGAAGTTCCCGCGCGCCGGCTTAACATTCACCCGACACCAGATAACAGCTCATTTACAAGCGAGACACTGCATGAAACCAGATTGGGAAATCTTCCTTCGCAACGCCGGCGCCATAATCGAAAACAACAGTGTTGCTCACTACGGCAACCCGGAACTGGAACGCCGCATTGCCCATAATGGCCTGCTGGTTTGCGACCTGAGCCACCGCGGCCTCATTGCTGCCTACGGCAATGACGCGGCCACCTTTCTGCAGGGCCAGCTCACCAACGATATACGCGATGTCAGCGACCAGCACAGCCAGCTCAGCGCAAGCTGCACGCCAAAAGGCCGGATGCTCGCCAGTTTCCGCATTTTCAAACGTGGCGAAACTTTCTACCTGAGCCTGCCGCAAAGCCTGCTTGAAATCACGCTGAAGCGCCTGCGCATGTTCCTGCTGATGGCCAAAGCCACGCTGGAAGATGCCAGCCAGTCACTGGTCGGTATCGGCGTCTCCGGGCCACAGATTGAACTGCATTTGCAGGAAAAAAATCTCACCCTGCCCCTGCAAACCGATGATGTCACCCAGACCGGCGATTACACCATTATCCGCCTTGGCGGGCCGCAGCCACGCTTTGAAATTTATGGTGAACTCGATGCCATGAAAGAACTCTGGGAACACCTTGACGTTCACGCCGCGCCAGTTGGCGCCGGTGTCTGGGAAATGCTCGACATCCTCGCCGGCACGCCCACCATCTATCCGCAAACCAGCGAAGCCTTCGTGCCACAAATGGCCAATATGCAAATCATCAATGGCGTCAATTTCCGCAAAGGCTGCTACACCGGCCAGGAAATCGTCGCCCGCATGCAGTACCTGGGCAAACTCAAGCGCCGCATGTATCGCGTCCACATCGCGGGCGAACAGGCCGTGCACCCCGGCGACCCACTCTACTCATCCAACTCCACCAGCGGCCAGGGCACAGGCAACATTGTCAGCGCCCAGCCCGATCCCAATGGCGGACACATGGCACTGGCCGTGATTGATATCAGCGACGCGGAAAACGGCAACCTGCATTTGCATGATGCCGGCGGCGCGGCCATCACCCTGCTGGATTTGCCCTACCCCGTAGAAATCAAGAACAATACCCAGGCCAGCTGATGCGCGCATCACCCGTCCACTGCCAAACCAGTTACGGATACAACCTGCTATAGTTGCCATGTCATCTTCAAGGAACGCAACGTATGCCAGATATTTTCATTGGCCGGCAACCAATTTTTGATCGCAAGCTCCGGGTACATGCCTACGAATTGCTGTTCCGTTCGGGCCATGCCAATCATGCCGCCTTCGGCAATGTCTCGGCCGATGGCGCGACTTCCACTACCATTGTTAACAGCTTTCTCGAATTCGGCCTGGATAAACTGGTAGGCGACAAACCGGCTTTCATCAATTTCACCGAAAAATTCCTGTTCAATGAAAATGCCTTGCCCATACCGCCCAGGCAGGTGGTAATTGAGGTACTGGAAAATATCCCTGTCAATTTTCAGCTCATCAAGGCTGTAGAACGGCTCAAGACTGAAGGCTTTACCATTGCGCTGGATGATTACATCTATAACCCGGCACACAAACCGCTGGTGGCACTCGCCGACATTATCAAGATCGACATCATGCAACTCAGTCGCGAGCAACTGATCCGGCACACGGCCATGCTGAAAAAATTCACGGCAAAACTGCTTGCCGAAAAAATCGAAAGCATGGATGAGTTCGAACTTTGCCACAAACTGGGCTTTGAGTATTTCCAGGGTTATTTTTTAAGCAAGCCGAGGATTATTCAGGGCAAAAGCCTGCCCGCCAACAAACTCGCCGTGCTAAACCTGCTGGCGGTGCTGCAAAAGGAAGATTCCGACATCGAGGAACTGGAAGAAGCCATAGGCTTTGATGTTTCCATCACTTACCGCATTCTCAAATTGATGAATTCGGCCTTTTTCAATTATTCCAAAAAAATCGAATCCATTCGCCAGGCTGTCTTCATCATGGGCCGTAAAAAATTGTCCAGCTGGGCATCCATGCTGGCATTGTCCAGCATGAACGATCGTCCCGGTGAAATGATTCACATCGCCATGACACGCGCCAAAATGTGCGAACTGCTGGCGGAAAAGGCCGGATTAAAACCACTGGAATCATTCTTCACTGTCGGACTTTTTTCAGCGCTGGATATCATGATGGAACGCGAGCTGGCAGAAATCATTGCACCCTTGCCGCTAAGTGAAGACGTTGTATCGGCCCTGCTCGCGCGCCAGGGCATCAAGGGCGAAGCCATACAATGCGTACTGGCCTATGAAGTTGCCGACTTTGCCAACGCCACATTCCGGAATCTTTCTGCCGATGATATTTATGTTGCGCAGATTGAAGCCATCACCTGGGCCAACATGGTCACCGAGTCCCTGTAATCCGGAACAGCGCCGTTTTGCCGGAGCCAATAAATTCTGCCAGCAGAAACCGGATTGCCCTTCAGATGGCTATACTCCTGCCACAATCTTCCCGTACCACCATAAATACAACACGGATCAACCATGAGCGCCAAAGCTGATCAATTTTTTGCAGAACTGAAAAAAGCCGTTGAAAGCGACCGTCTGGTACTGCCGACACTGCCTGAAGTAGCCCTGAAAATCCGCGCCGCCGTCGAAGACGAAAACGCCTCCGCCCAAAAGATTGCCGACACCCTCAGCCAGGATGCCTCACTCTCGGCCCGCCTGCTTCAGGTTGCCAACAGCCCGCTGTATCGCAGCCGCAATCCCATCGACAACCTGCAAATGGCGGTGATTCGCATGGGTATTCGCCTGGTGCGCGATCTGGTAGTCAGCCTGGCCATGAAACAGATTTACCAGGCCACATCGGATGTGCTGGACGATTACTTCCGCAAATCCTGGAACGACAGCATTGAAGTGGCCGCCATCTGCCGCATGCTCGCCACCACCGTGCCCGGCCTTAATGCCGAACAGGCCCTGCTCGCCGGCCTGATTCACAACATCGGTTCATTACCGATACTGGTGATGGCGGAAGATGATGATGAATTGTTTCAGGATCCGGAAGCACTCGGTGACATCATCTGGGAACTGCAAGGCCGGGTTGGTGCGCTGATACTCTCCAACTGGAATTTTCCCGAACCCATGATTGAAGTGGTACGCGAATGTCACAACTTCAGCTACAACCGCCCCGGCAACACACCGGCCTTTGTTGACCTGGTGCAGGTTGCATTGCTGCAAGGCAACAATATTCCTGCCAAGCATCTGCCAGAAGACATCAGCAAAGTGCCCGCCTTTGCCAAAATGGGAATGGACGCAGAAGTAAACGTCATCGAAATTGAAGCCAACCAGCAGATTATTGAAAACACCAAGGCGACACTGGCGTTTTAAAAATCAGAAAACCGTGCTGTTTCGCTGCGTTATGCAAACCGGATGAAATTACCGTTTCAGCCGTCTGAAACGGATTTGTCAACACGCAAGCCTTCCATCAGGGCCGCCGTCAGCACCAGCAAGCCACCTGCGATTTCATGCAGATGCAAAATGTTTTCTGTAAGCCATGCAGCTGAAACCACAGCCGCCACCAGCTCCATCACAATGAGCACAGCTGCCCTTCCGGCTTCCATTCTGGTTACCGCCCAGAGCGAACCGAGCGTGATAAAAACCAGCCAGACAGCGCCGTACAGCATGGCCAGAAAAATTGTCCATCCCGATGCATTGACAACCGATGCCGGAAAAAACAGCAGTGTCACACCGGTCAGTGCCGCACTGCCAATAAACATGCATGACAACTTGCTCATTACCGGCACATCCTGCACCGAACGAAACAGGATATTGGTCATGGCAAATGACATACCCGACACAATCGCCATCATATCAATCCAGCTGATACCCCGGGTGTTATCCGCATTGGTAATATCCAGAATAACCATCGCGCCAGCCAGGCACATCACCACCGCCAGTACACGCATGGCATCAACTTTTTCGCCAAGAAACAACCGGCCACCGATCACACTCCACACCGGCAACAAGTAAAACAGAATCATCACGCGGATTACATCACCGTAAGCAATGGCCAGCTGAAACGTGACATTGGCAATGCCACCGGCGACAGCAATCCACAATATGAACCCCGAGCGTTTTTGCCATTGCGAGCTTTGCAAATTAACCCAGGTATTCTATAAGATTGTACCGGAGGCTTTGGCTTTTTAAACGAGCCA